>JANQFE010000132.1 GCA_028278025.1 Thermodesulfobacteriota bacterium
TGTCTGGTAATCAAGAAAGTAGCCGTTTTTGCGAGCACATAGCCTGAAGCACGCAACCCGATGCCGCAGGCTGGCCGTTAATAGTCATGAATAATGCGGACTAGGTTTAGTATTCCCGTTTGCTAGAGCATTTCACTTTTTTCTATAACCATTAAGCACGGCGCAGGCTGATACGGTAAGAACACCTGAGGCGGTGCGAGCAATGGACAATAGAATAGCTACGGAATATTCCAGCGAGCACAGAGCCGCAGGTGGTCGAACCGCATCAGCCGTTGCAGACTCAACTGTGAGGCTACGCTTTTTTGCAAAATGCTTTAGTACTGACCGACAATTAAAACTGTGGATTCGGAGGTTGGGCTCGCACCTGTTTGGGCAGCAAGGGCAGTGCGAGCCTCAGCCTGAACTACACTAATAGTCGTTCCAGCGAGCATGTTGCCCGCAGCAATCAAGCAGGTGTGGAGCCCAGCTTACACAATGTTAATTGTCCTCAGGTACTAGCGCGAGGGAATTAACTTTCGTAACAAGCTTCTGAGCGCAATACCGGTTGCTATCAAGGAATTAAGGGCAAAAGACCTGAGGCTATGAAATACATTCAGCCCGCTGAGGATGGTGAGAAACATAGATGGTCTACGCAACAGAAAAAAAAGATACATCTTTACAAATAATAACTGGAAGTTAACTTTCTCCAACTCAGGCGGCGTATAGGCGCGCTCACCATAGGTGAATTTTTTGGGCAGGATGCCCTCTTCAATTTCACCCTGGGAAACCAACTCATCATAGACAGGGGTTCCGGGAATCGGTTGAAAATTGTGCATGCTGACATAATCAAACTGGTTCTTTTTTATAAAGGCAATTGTCTTTTCCAGGTCCTGCTTTGTTTCGCCGGGATAGCCAAACATAAAAAATCCCATTACACCCAGGCCGGCATTCTTGATATCATGCAAAACACCCGGAACCGTTTCAAGCTTGATGTCCTTTTTCATCTTATCAAGCACACGCTGCGAACCGCTTTCCGGTGCCACAATAACATATTGCCAACCCGCACGTTTCATCAGCTGCCACAGCTCCAGAGCGTCTTTTTTCATGCGAACACCGCTCGGTGTTCCAAACCCGGTCCCCTTAATATCCATGTTAATCACTGCACGGCACAGCTCTTTGGCAAACTCAACATCGTTGGTAAAGTTGTCATCAATAAAATTAAACCACCTGATGTTTTTTTGGTGATACAAATAGCTAATCTGCTCTGTTAAATACTCTATACTGTGTTTGCGGATACGTTTACCCACCGACAATGGCGCCGAACAGAAGGTGCAGCGATAAGGACATCCCCGCGTCGCAATCAGGGGAACATGCCGTCTTTTAGGGCTCATGTGTCTGTAGCCGTGCTTAAAATAGCCCTCCAGATCAATGGCATCATAATCCGGCCATGCTATTGAATCCAGATCATGGATATATTCAATCTCGTTCTTAACAAAGCCTTTATCGGAATCACGATACATAAGGCCATTTATCATGGTATAATCAGGGCTGGTACGCTGAAACTGGTCCAGAAACCTTGGAAAAGTCTGTTCGCCTTCTCCCCTGAAAAGAAAGTCCACTTCCCGGTGGGACTCCATTACCTTATCCGCATACAGGGTTGCATGATACCCCCCCGCTATTGTTGTAGCCGAGGGCACAAGTGACTTTGCCTGCTTCAGGATGGAGAGTGCAAATTCAGCTTCCCGGGCCCAGGCGGTAACCCCGACAATATCGGGTTTGAAATCAACGAGGAATTCCTGCAAGGCCTTGCCCTGGGGCTCAACATTGTGCAAAGCGCAATCAAAAATACGCACATCATAATTGCTGGAATCCTGGCCGAGATTGCTTCTGAGATAGCCCAGTGACAGTGGCAGGGTACTGAAAGGGTTGTAACCGTATGGCCATATAAGGGCAACTTTGAGCATAAAGCCTTTCTAATGCCTGAAAATCAAACATATATAATAGCATGATTATATATTACATCGAAAAAAATCACAACTGTCTTGCAAAGCTGGCATATTTGAAGAAGTTGGATATAAGAATATTATATACTATCAATGTATACGCTACACATGTATCGCGCAAATACTGTTTTGCTTAAATGAAAAAATGTTTAAGCATCAGTCCGCAATAATATAAAGGTGATGGGGAAAAAGTCTGAACTTCTGCACGCGCAGGGCATTCTGGCGAAGGGACGTAATGTGAATATAGGTTTAGCGCCTCTTTATTCACTTCTTTTTTCAAGCAGCTGTCCTAAAACTGCAAGATGATTCTTTTCCTCATCTGCAATCGCAAAGAGAAATGTCCTGGCAGTGTTGTCGCTAACCTCCTCGGCAAGACGAAGGTAGAGGTCCAGGGACTGGGTTTCAAGCATCATGGCAACGGTGAGTACCCCGGAGGGTGATGTCAGATATGGAGCATTATCGCGCAGGAATGTTTTTTTATCAAATCCTCCCTCAATAATATCTTCCTGGATATGTTCAGTATCAGAAGCAGTAATTCCCAGGTCCTGGCAGGTTTGCATAACGCGGTTTTTGTGCTGCTCCTCAAATGCTGCCAGGTCTTTGAGCAGTCCGACTAGCTCATGGTCCTCTGTGCGTTCAAGCAGTTCAAGATAAAACACCCGCAAGGCCTCTTCCAAATGGTAGGCAAGCATAAGCATCTGTTGCGGCTTTTCATCCTTTGTAATAAAGGTAAGATGAAATTCACGGGGGCCTGCAGCCTTGTGGCCATTCCAGGCCTTGATGCCGCCTTTTAGGTTATAAACCTCTTTAAATCCTTTACCCAAAAGGAGCTGAGCAGCCACCCGGCTGCGACCGCCTATAGCTCAGTAGACAACTACAGGTTTATCTGTTTCGAGCTGATCAAGCGAATCTGCAAGCTCCGGCAGCGGAATCAGATTGGCGCCGGGAATATGCTCCTGTTCATATTCATATGGCTGGCGCACATCAAGAAGCGTAAAGGTGCCTTCCTTATGCTTTTTTATAAATTCCTGGGCATTTTCAGGGTCTATGGATTCAACCGGGGTAAATAGTTCTTTGAGTCCCATGGTGGCCTCCATCCAAGGATATTAGTATATAGCCTGCTATTTACTATATAACAGCTTTTAAGAGCAAGTTTTTTAATCATATCCACATAAAATTTCTGGAACAGTTGGTCAGTATAAACTATATTCATAGTAATTATAATCGCTTATAGAGTGTGAGTTCTTAAACTAACTAACCGCAGACTAACGCGGACAGTCGCAGACGTTTTCTCCCGCGACACTGCGGGAGAAAAACCATCCATGGCCTTTCCGGCCAGAGGATAATGGATAATATGAGCCCTGCAATTTTTCAAATAAAACTGTTTTTTATATTGCATAGCGATTGCATTTTCTAAGCGGACAGGTCGTCCGCTTAGAATGTCTGCGTTTGTCTGCGCCAGTCTGCGGTTAATAATAAAAAAACTCTCTGTTATGAAAATACCCGGACATCACAAATGGCTGGTAACACCCCAAAAAGCAGTTGCAATCCAGCGTTTGCTGCAAAAGCGGATCAACACCAGCAGTTATTCCGGCAGGCTGCGCTACATTGCCGGTGCAGATGTCTCTTTCTCAAGACAGATCGGCAGAGCATACGGGGCAGTCTGCATTCTGTCGTTCCCTGACCTTGAGGTGGTTGAACAAAGAACTGCCACCCTTCCCTTGCGGTTTCCCTATGTTCCCGGACTTTTAACCTTCCGTGAAGGACCGGTCCTGTTAAAATGTTTTAAGCGGGTGCAAACTGTTCCTGATGTTGTGCTTTTTGACGGGCAGGGCATCCTGCATCCCCGCAGAATGGGCATCGCAGCCCACCTGGGAATCCTGCTTGATATTCCTGCAATCGGCTGTGCCAAAAGCCGTCTTTTCGGCAGCTTTAACGTTCCGGACAACGCAAGGGGTTCCTATGAATATGTAAGGGATAAGAACAATGAAATATGTGGTGTATGCTTGAGGACACGCGAAAACATAAAGCCTGTTTTTATCTCAACCGGTAATAAAATCAGCCTCCTGCAAGCAATAGATATTGTTTTGCAGTGTGCCCCGCGCTACAGGATCCCACAGCCTGTACGCTGTGCCCACCGGCTGGCACAGATGAAAAAGCTCTCATTATAAGAACAGCCCAACAAATATAAAAAAATGGGGCCTTTGCAGGCCCCGATGACTAATGTCATCCACCCCCGGTTCCCCGGATTACTTATAAAGTATAGTGAAAACAAAGCCGAATTCAATATGAGTACAGCACTTTTTTAATAAAAAACCTTCCCTGCCGGCACGGCAAAATAAATCAAGATACCGGCTATCTGTCCGAAATAAAAACTATTCAAACTTCATTCATAAAAAGGAGAGCTGCAATGAAAAAAACATGCATTATTCTCTTAGCATTGTTACTGATTATAGCAGCCCGGAGCCCTGCTGCTGCAGAGAGTGTGGGCGGACCCTGCGCGGAAGATGCCCAGTGTGAAGAGGGCCTGCAGTGCCTTCCAGAAGAGTATATTGCCAGCGGCTACTGTACGATAACCGAATGTGAAAGAGCGGGGTGCCCGGAAGGCAGTATCTGTTACGAGATTGATGCGGGCCTGAGCGCATGCCTAAAGCTGTGCACTGAAGATGCTGAGTGCCGTGTTGAGGAAGGCCACACATGCAGTCCTGAGATGGATGCCTGCTGGGGTGATCCCGGTGAAACCACCGAAGAAACCACAACCACTACAACCAGCATAGCTGTCACGGGAAGTTTTTCTTATAGGGTTGATCCCTCGATTATTCCGATTGAAGAGTCACTGCCGGGAATGGCCGGCAGACCGGAGCGCCCTGTTGCTGCCGTGCGCAACCCTGATGGCAGGCAGGATGATTTTATAGTAAACGAGGTCATCCTGTATGATCCGGACGATACCCTTATACAGTCACTGCAGGAATCCTACGGGGCTGAAATCCTCGATAACGGCGATCTGCCGGATGCACCTGAGGACCTGTCAACGGATCAGTATGACGCCGAGACAACCCGGTCTGATTACCGTCTCGTCAGCGTGAACCTCGAGATGGCGGACACCTCCGAGTTTGAATCCTGGATGACCCAGCTTGAGTTCGAAGGAGAATTTGTCTTTTCTTCGGATGAAGCGGTATGGCTCAGCGCCATCATTGCCAAGGAACGGGTGGTTAATGGTCTTAACATAACACCCAATATGGTTGCAAGCGCTACAACGCCGGACTGCGTGATATCAGAAACAGAAGAGCATTCCTGGCATGGCAGCACAACCCACTTCCGGAATGCGTTTGATGATGTAGTTTTCCCCTGGGTAACCGATACCCAGATCGGGCTCATACGCGCCTGGCAGTATTTTGATCTGTTAGACCTAAACCTGACTAACAGAGATATGGGTGTTGCCGTCATTGACGGCGGTTTTCATACCAACAATGACTTTAAGATCCATGCCCAGCTTGACATGGTTGATGATGACAATTACGTGCTTGATCAGAATGGAGGCTCCGGCTGGCACGGTACCAGCGTCCTGAGCGCCATGGCGGCCCGGATCGACAATCAGTTCGGCTCTGTCGGCACGGGAGGGCTGGTATTTGAGCCGGACGGAACCGGCCAGGACGGGCCGGCACGCCCCCTGCTGTTCAGGGCCGCGGAAAAAGGCAAAAATTATAAAGTTTCTTTTTGGGATATGTCCTCGGCGGTCGAAAAAGCCGACAAGTGGGGCGGCGAGGTTATAAACATCAGCATGGGCGGCGAGTGCGGCTGGTTTTGCCGCAACTTCGGAATCTTTTCCGGTATGGACAGCCTGACGGATTCATGCCGGGATGCCCGCGACCGGGGCCTCATCGTGGTCTGTTCTGCCGGCAATCAAGAAGATGACCTTGACGATTCGACTTATTTGCCCTGCGAGATTGATGCAACCCTATGTGTGGGCGCTCTGGATCTTGCAAGCAAAAACGCGGTGAGCTCATCCAACAACACCTGGGGATCAAACTACGGCTCTAAAGTAGATATCTGGGCCCCGGGTGAAAACATCAGCGTCACGCCCAACCCTGATACGCTCGGCAACGGTCTTGACAGTGCAGACGGCACAAGCCTTGCCTCGCCCTATATAGCAGGACTGGCTGTGATGATGAAGGCCATTAATTCTTCCATCACCCTTGCTGATGTTAAAAGTGTCCTGCAAAGCACCGCCAATACCTCTTCGGACTCCCGCGTAAAATACGGCTACGTGAATGCCTTTGAGGCAATAAAAAAGGTTGCGTCTAACGCCGGGAAAAAAGTTCAGGGGGACAGCTATGAGCCTAATGATTCACAGGCGACCGCCGCAAAAATCTCTACCAACACCTTTACGGCAACGATTGCCATGGGCGAAGGCGACTACTACTATCTTGAAACAACCGACTATCTGGACCTGAGCGTTACAGTAACCTACCAGGACACCGAAACATCAGGCAATAATGTCATGGCTGAGTTTAACAGCACCGCGCTGAGCGAGCCGACAACGGGTACGCTTACTACAACAGTAAAGATGCTGCCCCCCGGCAAACAGATTCTGCATGTGTATGGCGGCACCAACGCCATGAACTGCTATACGGTTACAATCTCATCAACCGCCTCATTTATAATACCGGACAAATATGACCTGACATTCCCGTATGGTGATGACTTTGCAGGCAGGGCTGTTATCTCTGAGAAGGTAAATGCCACTACAGCCATGTTTGCCATGAGTTATATTTATGATTTAAATTTCGATCAGACCAATGATATTGACTTTTTCGAAATAACCCTGGGTGAAACACCCGATGAGTGCCTTGACCCCAGCACCCAGGGGCCCGACTTTGTCCAGGGGCAGTTTTCGATTCAGACATTTCCGGCATTGCCCCTGGGTCCCGCATCCATTGCGGGCGTGCAGTGGCCTTTTGAAATCAAGGTATACAATTCCGATAAAAGCGAGTTTACCACCTATACCTCCAAGTCAGGGTACAATCTGAAAATAGAGTGCCCGCACACATACTTCAAAGACGGCAAAATCATTTTTTCAGTTACCGCTAAAGACGGCCGCCGTAATTTTTACGACATCGGCCTGTACTATAATGCCGCTACGTCTATAGGATATATACCCGACATATTTGATGATGTGGAACCGGGTGAGGTCTGGGTGGTGCCGCCCTGGGAGCAGGTTATACTGGACTGGCTGTTTCCCTCAAATCCGGTCACCATTGATCAGTATTTCGCGGGCGAGCTGGGCAATGAAATCCCGGCAGAATACGGAGTCCTGCAGTGGGAGCAGGCCGGGGACCTCGATCTGTATATGTTTACGGATGGTCAGCAGAATCTGCAGCTTACCCTCTATGACGAAAACAAGCAGGTGCTGGGTACAACCGGCACGGGCAGCATGTACCGTCTCATGGCGCTGGACGAACAGGGAGAAGGCGAGCAGGGCCACATTCACGTTGCGGACTTGCCGGCCGGTACATACGTACTGGAGTTTAACCAGGGAGACTTCGGAACGGTATATTCACTAAGCATCGGAGAGGAGGCATCTGTTCTCACTGTACATAATGAAGGCACCGGCAGCGGTACCGTGACCAGTGAGCCCGGAGGCATCCAGTGCGGAGGCTCCTGTGAAGAAGCCTTTCAGCACGGCACCCCGGTACAGCTTACGGCAACCGCGCATGAAGGGTCACAGTTTTCAGGCTGGGAATCTGAACAGTGCAGCGGTACGGACAACTGCACGTTCACTATGGATGAGGGCGCCGAAATAACCGCCCGGTTTTCATCCGAAGACGTTGAAGCCTCGGGCATATCCGTAGAGCCGGGAAATCACTATTTCGGGGTTGTACGCCCCGGCGAACAGTCAGAGTCGGAACCGTTCTTTGTAAAAAACAATTCCGAAGAGGAAGTCATTATTGGCGTGGCCGCTATTGCAGGAGAAAGTGCCGAAGAATACGCCGTCCTGGAGGAAAACTGTACTGCAGAATCTCTACAGCCTGAAGATGAGTGCCTTGTGGAGGTGGTGTTTATCCCCCAGTCCGAGGGCGTGAAACCCGCCGTACTGTTCATCCAGGCTGAAAGTAGCGAACCTGTTATACTTGAAGCAGAACTTCTGGGAGAAGCTTTTGGAGAAGGCGAACACGATGATGGTGAGGAAAATGGAGATGATGGCGACGACGACGATGATAATGATGAGGGCGGCTGCCCGGTTGCACACATGCTTGATAGCAATAAACAACACCTTGAAAGCCTGTACCGCTTCAGGGATGATGTGTTGAAAGTGAACAAAAAAGGCGCTGCTTACAGTGAGCTGTATTATGACTATCAGGACGAGCTTACAGAGCTTTTTAGTCAGCACCCAGAGTTGTTCAGCAGGGCCCAAAACGTACTATTACACATTATTCCAGTTATCGAGAACAGAATAATTTCCCAAGGCCCCTATACGGAAGGGCTTGAGCTTCTGGAAGATATCGTTACAGCTTCAAAAGGCAGTTTGAAACAAAACCTTATCCATTTACAGCAGGACCTGCAAACAGGCATTTTGCTGGAAAAAATCGGAATTGAGGTTGAATAATTATCAACGGCCATAAAAAAAGTTATGAGTTCTGAGGGAGGAAGAACGCAAAACGAAAAGCGTAAGGCGAAAAGGGAATACTGAACATAAAACACCTGACAACAGTTGCCATATGATTTTAGGCACTATTACCGTGTTAGTCTGCGGTAAATAGATCGATTCAGTGTATTTGCCTTCTTTCTCCCCGAATCGGTAGAACTTCTCCGGGCCCATTGCCAAAGACGGGGTTAAGAAATATAACTAACCAATGGAGGAACATCTATGAAAAAAGCATTATTGATAATAGCACTTCCTCTTTTCACACTGGCAATAATATGCAGTAATGCCCAAAGCCATACTGCTGCGAAAAAAGCAGCCCAGAAAACCTCGACTGTTTCATCATACACAGCTGAAGGTGTTGGTGCCGCATGTTCACAGGATTCTGACTGCGGAGAAGACCTGCAGTGCCTTTCAGAGGAGTATATTGCCGGTGGTTATTGCACGATAACGGAATGCGAAAGAACGGACTGTCCGGAAGGCAGTATCTGTTACGAGATTGACACGGGCCTGAGCGCATGCCTGAAGCTGTGCACGGAGTACAGCGAATGCCGCGTTGAGGAAGGACATACCTGCAGCCCTGAAATGGACACTTGCTGGGGGGCTCCAGGAGAAGATCCGCAGGAGCCGACCACCACTACAACCAGTATTGCCGCATCAGGCAGTTTCTCTTATGTTATTGACCCCGGTCTTCATCCCGCCGTGGAAAGCCTGCCCGGAATTGAAGAGGGCCCTGAGCGCCGCATTGCTGCTGTTATGGATTATGAGGAATACCAAACCGATTTTGTAGTTGATGAGGTTATCCTCTATGCCCCTGAACAAAGCATCCTGGATACTTTTATCACACAATACGGTGCCGAAGTTATCCAGGACAGCTCGCTGCCGGACCCTCCGCAAACCGTGGACCCGCAAGAAAGCGGTGATAAAAATGAAACCGATGATTTCTACCTGCTTCGTGTGAATCTGGACGCAGCCGATATGTCGGAATTCGAGTACTGGATGGAGCAGCTTGAATTTACTGAAACTTTCCGTTTTTCTTCTGAAGAGGCTGTTTGGCTCAGCGCAATTATTGCTAAAGAACGGGTCGTTAACGGCCTGAATATTGAGCCCAATATAACCGTTACCCCCTTTAGCGCTGAGTGTGTAACCTGTGAAACAGAAGAATACCCTAAGACTACAGGGTCCGGCTATGAAAACGCTTTTTCGTTTGCATGGCTCAATGACAGCGATTTTGGTGTTACCTGGGCCTGGCAGTACTATGAACTGCTTGAGCTTGCCCCCTCACCGGTAAAGGTCGCCATGGTTGATGCCGGATTTTCATTTAACAGTGACTTTCCCACTAAAGCAACGGTCCCGCAATATAACTATGTCACCAAAAAATATGATGTTGACGGCCAGAAGAACTCTTCGCCCTGTACCGGTGGTTCATTAAGTGTTAACTGCCAGTGGCACGGCAATGGTGCCTACGGCATCGCCCTGGCTATACACGACAATCAGTTCGGCAGCGCCGGCACCAGCGCTGCAACAGCCGAACCTGTGCTGTTTAATCATGACGGCACTTTTAGTGGAGTAATGAATGCTATTGATTCGGCCCGCTATTGGGGTAGCAAAGTGATTAACGCAAACTTCGGCGCATCCTGCAACTGGTGGTGCCGCAACTTCGGCTCTGAGGATAATTATGCCGCCAGGGTATTAAACCGGGCCATAAACGCCGGTGCTGTAGTTGTCGCTCCTGCAGGCAACGAGGGTAATGATGTGTACAGCACATACCTGCTGCCGTGCATATACAAAGGAACCCTGTGTATCGGGGGATTAGATCCCGGCACAAAGAAAGCCGACCCCTCGTCAAGCTACGGCACTAATGTTGACATGTGGGCACCCTACGGCGGTATGCTGACAACCCCGAATCCGGGATCGACCGGACCGGTGACCGGCTTCGGCGGCACCTGCGCATCCGCTCCTTATGTTGCCGGGGTTGTTGCTATCATGAAGGCAATTAATCCGACCCTTGATTACTGGTCGGTTAAATCTGTTTTACAGTCAACCTCAAATAAAACAAACGACCCAAAAGTTTCATCAGTTGGCTATATCAATGCCTATGCTGCTGTAAAGTCTGTGGCCTCATCAAAGGGCTACTCACCAAAAGGTGACATCTACGAACCCAACAATACCGAGGCCACTGCCACCCTGCTTTCATCGGGCACCCTCACCGCCACCACAGCTCCCGATGATGATGACTATTTCTATTTTGAAACAACAGATTTTGCAGATCTTCAACTGGTGGTAACCTATAAAGATACCGCTCATGCCCCCGGCAGCCTGAATGTTAAGCTTAATGGACAGTGGGGAACAGAAAAAATAAAGGGCACTGTTGACCTTTCACAAAAACTGCTCCCGCCCGGCAAACACGTTCTGCACATATATGCCGGCACAGCTCCCATGAATTGCTATACCGTACAGTTTTCAACAGCCGGCTCAGCCATGCAGCCTGATAAATACGATAAAAAGGAGCCCGGTAATGATTCCTATGACACACGGGCGGTTATTACCGAGAAGATAAAACCACAGGGCAATGCCCTTGTTTCAATTAATAATATCTATGATTTAAATTTTCATGATACCGGCGACATCGATTTCTTCGAAATAACTCTTGGTGAGGTGCAGGACGAATGCGCAGACCCAACGAAACAGGGAGAAAATTTCACGCAGGGATATTTCGGCATCCATACCTATCCGGCCCTTCCCCTGGGTCCCTCATCCATTGAGGGTGTGAAGTGGCCTTTTGAAATCAAGGTATACAATTCCGATAAAAGCGAGTTTAGCTCTTATACTTCCAAGTCCGGGTACAACTTGAAAATAGAATGCCCTCGGACAAACTATTTTAAAGACGGTAAGATCATGTTTTCAGTAACAGCCAAAGACGGCCGGCGCAACTATTATGATATCGGCTTGTACTATTCTCCGGCTGTATCCGGTGCGCTTATACCCCCGGTCTTTGATGAGGCCGATCCCGGTGAGATTTGGGTAATACCACCCTGGGAGGAAGGTGTCATCCCGTGGCTGTTTCCGTCCAACCCAATAGTAATCGAACAGTATTTTGCGGGCGAGCTGGGAGATGAAATCCCGTCAGAATACGGGGTTTTGCAGTGGGAGCAAGCCGGGGACCTTGACCTGTATATGTTTACCGAAGGCCGGCAGGACCTGCAGCTTACCCTTTATGATGAGAACAAGCAGGTGTTGGGCACAACCGGCACGGGCAGCATGTACCGCCTCATGACGCTGGATGAACAGGATGAAACCGAAGAAGGACACATTCACGTTGCGGACTTGCCGGCCGGCACGTACGTACTGGAATTTAATCAGGGAGATTTCGGGACGGTATATTCCCTGAGCATCGGTGAAGCGGCATCAGTTCTCTCCGTGCACAATGACGGCACCGGCAGCGGTACCGTTGAGAGCAATCCCGGAGGCATTTTCTGCGGTGGAGCCTGCGAGCACACCTACCAGCAAAATACCACTATACATCTCTCAGCAACACCAGATGACGGGTCCCGCTTTTCCGGCTGGGAGTCACAGCAGTGCAGCGGGACAGACAACTGCACAGTCAGCTTGTCAGCCGACACAGAAATAACAGCACGGTTCACCGCAGAAGATGTTGAGACATCAGACCTCTCGCTTGATCCGGCCTATCATGACTTCGGCGTTATTGGAGTTGGAGATCAATCAGAACTCGCACCGTTTTTTGTTGGAAATGAATCCGCTGAGGAGATTATTATACAAACGGTTACACTTACCGGGGAACATTCTTCTGAATACACTATTTTGACGGCAAACTGTATTGAAGAACCCCTGCAGCCTAAAGACGAGTGTCTTATTGAGGTGGTGTTTAACCCGCAGTCTGAGGGTGAGAAACCGGCTGTACTGTTCATCCATGCTGAAACCGGCCAGCAGGACATCTTACTGGAAGCAGAACTTCTGGGAGAAGCTTCTGGAGAAAGCGAGTACGATGATGACGATGATACTGGGGATGATGACGACGATAATGATGAAGGCGGTTGCCCGGTTGCACGCATGCTTGGCGGCAACCAACAGCACCTTGACACGCTGTACCGGTTCAGGGATGGTGTGCTGGTGGTGAACAAAAAGGGTGCTGCTTACAGTAAGCTGTACTATAACTACCAGGACGAACTTTCTGAGCTTTTCATCCAGCATCCAGAGCTTTTCGGCAAAGCCCAGCACCTCCTGCAGGAGATAATCCCCTTGCTTAAAACAAATCAAAGCAGGCCCAGCATTACGGTCACGCACAATACTGTCAGCAAGTCACTGGATTTGATCAGCGACATGATTGCTGTTTCTAAAGGCAAACTAAAAAAGAACATTATCAGGTTACAGGAAGATATTCAGACAGGCACACTGCTAAGAGTACTCAACATACAACTGTATTAAATTATTTTTTGTGTAATTAAAAACAGTTGAATAAAGGGGACAGCTTTATTTTTTAGTTTATATAGCCGAGGCTTTGAAGCATTTTTGTTGTCTCTTCATCGTAGACTCTCTCCTGAGCACCCCAGTTTTTCTGATCCTGCTCGATCCAGTCAAGGAGACTCTTTTTCATTTCGCTGAAATCAATACTGTCCGCAAGATTAATTATTTCGTCAGGGTCCTGAGCAAGATCGTATAGTTCAAAGTCAACCCCGTCATTTTTTGGAATATAGATAAGTTTTTTATTATTTATCACCATGGCGCGGAGGCGGCCGCGAAGTCCAACAAGAAATCTTCTTTTGGTGGCAAATGCAGCTTTTAGCAGAGCCTGGCCGGTCTCGCTGTAAGCCGCAAGGGGTTCTCGGACCACTCTCAGGTCAACCCCATCGAAGGGGTAGTTTTTTACCTGGATTCCAAGGTGTCCCAAAAGAGTCGGAGCAAAATCAATGGTTCGTACGAGATAGGATATGCGATCATTGTGAAAGGGAATGCCCTGGATGATAAAGGGTACATGCAGTCCCGGCTGATGCAGTAAGTCACCATGATCATAATAATAGCCATGCTCGCCTAGGCTCTCTCCATGGTCGGATGAAAGAATGATAATATTATTTTTGCTCTTTTCCTGTAAGGCATGTAACAGTCGTTGAAATTGTGTATCAACGTCATGAATCTCAGCGTCATACAGTGCTACGGCATGGTGTCGCTGACGGTCGGTGAAAGCGTTTTTATAAACACAGTTATTCTTATCAGGAAAAAAATCTACCTCTTTATAATACTCACCTTTGTAGTCTGTGTCATACAGTACCTGTGAGGGTTTGTATGGCATGTGAGGATCCCGGAAGAAAACGAACAAAAAGTACTTTCCCTTTACGTACTCGAGTTGCCTTAAAGCACGGTTAACCGTTTCCTCAGCTTGCCATTCCTCCTTTGTATCTACAACAATATCAAAGCCATCGTCCAGCAGCTTATACGTTATTCCCGTCGCATTAACCATAATGGTTTTGTATCCACGGTTTTTCAGTATCTCTGCCAGCGTGAGTTTCTCTCTGGGTATCCTGTCAGTTAAATATCTCACCTCTACACGGTGTGGATATTGTGAGGTAAAAATGGCTGCTAATGACTGAGTTGTCCGCGGGGTTGTGGTTAAGCACTGTTCAAAGATCGTAGCATTTTTAGCCCATGCATCAATGTTTGGTGTTGTATTGCGCTCGTATCCGTAGCAGCTCATGTGGTCGGCCCTGAGGGTGTCAACCCCAATAAAAACAATATTGGGCTCATCATGCGTAGTCAAAACAATGAGCAGGCGCTCAAATACGGGCAGGAGGCAGAACACAGCGATGGCACATACTGAAATCACCTTCACCGGTATCGAGCAGCTGAGTTTTTTCAAAACATCGCCACATGCAGCACGCAGTCCGAACATGAGCAGAGCCGTTGCAAAAACAAGTATGCAGTTCCCGATAAGGCTTTTAAGCGACAGCAACGCAGGAAGAAAGTATTTGTTTATCATGAAACCACCGTACAGGAAAAAAAGAAGTGCCAATGAACCTGGCGCTGTTGAGAACAGCGGATCGATACGGTGTCCCATTTTCTTTCCAATGCCGGCAACAATGCGTTCGGCAATCACAATCACACATATCGCCAGCAAGGCTATGGCCGCTTGGCTGAAAAAATAAACAGACTTTTGCACAGCAAGAACGTATAATCCATATGTAAAATACTTGTCCGGATATATGCCATAGGCGGTGACTAAGGCAGCACAGCAAAACGCGGCAATAATGCTGAGAGAAATGGATGAAGATATGTCCTTTATTTGTCTGAGCATGTATTTAAATTCAAGAAAAACCTGGAGAAGGGTTTCTGCTTAAATTAGAGATTTAATTGAAAAAGCTCATTGTGTCAAGGAAAAATGATCGCTGGGTATCTCCTGTTGCAATAATGGCTTGCATAAAACAAACGAAAAGTGTGTTTCTGACGAGAAACCAACACATGCCTTTCAGTATGCTATGTCCAAAGCCTTTTGACAAATCGGGGATAGCCACTAATTACTGCCCTTCTTGCAAGGCCGTCCAGCCTTTTTCCGTATCAAAATCACATCCAAACCGTCTCTCCAGCTTTTTTGTAAAAAGGATTCTTCTCCCCTCGGTCTGTTTTTAAATAATTTTTTTCGTACATTCTGAAGAAATCCTTTCTCATCTTCTTCATCCACATACTTGTGCCAATCTCCTATCAGCGAACGAATCATTGTATCGTTTCTTAGCAGCGGATCTTCAGCCCTCTGCCCGACATGATAGGCAGCGCTTGACCAGCCAGCACCACGGCACCCACACAAGCCCTGCCCGAACAGGATTGCGTTCGACCGTTATAGCCGTTATAGGGACGTCCGTTTATTATTCACTTAAATAGCAACCTATGACTAATCCCAATTTCAGATAATAAATTAATATTAAACGGACATCTCTCCCCCTCTCTCCTTAGAGGTTAAAACCTTTTCAACTCCTCATCGTCCAGTGGGATCACATCCTCCGGTTTGACGATTGTCTGGTTCGCTTTTGTGGTTACAGCCAAACCGGACTGTTTGTGATCTTGCTCCACACGATCGCCGGGACGGTGCTTCAGGTTGCCCAGGCTTCCATGAACTTGTTGCACTGTTCTTTGACGGCTTCTATCACCCTCATTAGCTTTAATGTCGATCGCCTGATAGTCCAGTTCGGCAATCCTGGAGCCCCCTGAGATAATACCGGCTAAGATATCAATCATTTCATTAAGCTGCACCGCCTGAGACGATAATTCCTCTCCGGCGGACGCTGATTCCTCGGCATTTGCCGCAACGTTCTGAGTAATCTGATCCATTTGGGATACCGCAGTGTTAACCTGATCAATGCCTTGGGCCTGTTCATCGCTGGCAGCGGAGACTTCACTGATGAGTTGCGATACTTTCTGAATGCCACCACTCATATCCTTTAAAATCTCCTCAACCTGGCCGGAGACATTGACGCCGTTCTCCGCGTTTTTTCGGGACTCCTCGATCAATGAAGACGTGTTCTTAGCCGCCTCGGCGCTGCGCTGCGCCAGATTGCGAACCTCTTCGGCAACGACGGCAAAACCTTTACCGGACTCTCCGGCTCGTGCCGCTTCCACTGCGGCGTTGAGTGCCAGCAGGTTGGTCTGGAATGCTATCTCGTCGATAGTCTTGACTATCTTGGCGGTCTCGTCGGACGATTGCTTGATTTTGCTGATCGCTGTCGACATGTCCGACATGGCTCCGCCGCTCTTTTCTGCAGCAGTGCGTACTTCCGCCACCACTTGATTTGCCTGGTTGGCATTATCCGCATTTTGGCGGGTCATAGAGGCCATTTCCTCCAGACTGCTGGAGACTTCTTCAAGCGAACTTGCTTGCTCACTGGCCCCGGATGCCAGGTGCTGACCTGACTGGGATACCTGCTCCGATGCAGAGGAGACTTGCTCCGCACCGTAGGTGAGATTGTCAACGACATTAACAATGGGTTTGGATATGCTGCGCCCTACAAAAATCATCAGCAGGATTCCCAAGGCGACCGCAATGAATGAGAGAATGATAGCGACAGCTTCCGCTTCCTTAGCCAGCCCATCGGCGACGGCTTCCAGTTCGATAGCTGCCTGTATAGAGAGATTCTTAATGTCGGTGAGTTCTTCCTGCATCAGGAAGGTTTCCTCCTCAATAAGCGCTTCATCTCTGATCATATTCTTCAGTATTGAAACATATCTTGTCAGACTGGCTTCTGTTGCATTAATTTTGGCCAGATCATCCTTTTCAGTGAGTTCTTGTTTTAATACTGCCAGGTAGCCCTTTGCCATGCCGACTTCCTGCTCCATTTTGTTAACCCATTTCGGGTTTTTGTCCAGCAGGAACTCTACTGCGCCATGGAATGCCTTGAGGAGATGGATTCTCGCCGTCATCAAGTGCTCGACAATTGCGCTAAGTTTGGAAATCTCTATCATATTTGCACCCTGATTTTCGGCTTCTGTCAGGGATCTCTCGAAGTGTAAAGTCAACTCCTCCAGCACACCGTCCGTTTCTTCATTCATGACGTCGAGTTCCTTTTTACCTTCTTCGATTTCATGATAAGCAGATACGACTTTACCAAACTGTCCTTCATATTTAATGATATCTTTCAAAATAGTGTCCAGTAAGTCCTTGTGCTCTTTGTCCAGATATTGATTTGATTTGATAGTGGCGGTATCCTCCTTGAAATTGCCTATCATCCCGGCGATCATCTCAACCTGTCTCTCTCCATATTCCTTGTTCTCAATTCCATGCAGGAGAAAGCTGTTCTGATGCGTATTAATTTCACCGACCATCATATCCAGTTCGAGCATTGCCACTTCTAAATGGGCCTGCCGGTTGGAGTTTAATACGTAATAAAAGGAAGCAACTCCCAGGATGACGATGAGGACAACCAGGCTTCCATAACTGGCAATAAGCTTCGTGTTGAGACTGATGCGATTGAAAGCACCTGAACCGAGCAGGAACAGCCAAGTAACCCCCACCGATAGAATCAGCGCAATGAATATCCAGAAGTTCTTTGATAGACCGGCCTTTTCGGCGGTGTGGGTCTCGATTGAGGTTTCATGCAACCAGTTTTTGTTTAAAATATCCATTGTTCCGGTTTCAGCCAGTATTGTGGCAACTGCCTTGACTTCGACTCTTTCTATCTGATGAGTGCCGCCTTCAGATTTGTGCCTGACTGATGCCATGTCGTTCATGGCGCGGCTGGGATTGGATTCGGCTCTGGCCGAAATATTGCCGACGTTATAATCGGGAAGCCCTTTAACCCGCCCGGTGCCGATATTATAGATGTCGCCGACGACCTTTACTTGTCTGCTTCTGACCAAGTCGTGGGTGGAAGGGCCCGTTGTAATTGCATGATCCCCTTGGTTATCAGTACCGGCCTGGCACAGGCGGTTAGGGATCGTGTCTGGATGTTTGGAATTTCCGCTGACAAAATGATTGTTCCCCTGTTTCAGAATTTCAATTGCTTTCTGTGGATTGGGTTTTGACGCTGCGTGAATGATTGCGGGTGATAATACTGCAAACGACAGAATAATCACTCCAATTGTTAGTTTCTCGGCCATCCTCATGATACTTCCTCCTCATACCGTTATTACGTTATTACCGTTATAGGAATACCCTTTTATTATTTACTTAAATAGTAACCTATGGCCTAATTCCAGTTTTAGATAATAAATCAATATTAGCCGGACATCCCTCTGTTCTCTTACAGCTACCCCCGCTGCCTCAGAGCTTTTTTATTATTGAGTATATAAAGGATAACGACATTAAAGTTATGAGCAATAAGTGCTGAGAAACAAGTAATGGGCAACGAGATGCTCACCACAGAAAACTAAAGGCCTGTATCATTTAGACAAAATTAAAATCCCGGATTCCTGAGCCCTACCCCATAACTTCCGTCTTATGCACGGCCTCTGCTTTAACACGGTCAAGGAGTTCGGATAAGACAGGTTTTACATTTTCTCTGATATCTCCGGCAACCACAATAAACAGCAGATCATCACCCGACTGCAGTGTGCCTGATGCATATTCAATCAACACTTTATAGATTCCCGGCCGTTGTGAATATTCTTTCCGCAGGGTCTCAATTGTAACCTCGTCCACAGACACATCTATTGAATTGACAGGCTTTCGATCCTTACGTGACCACCCCCTGACAACGCCGTTGTGGACCAAAATCATACCGACATTTTCCGTAAAACCGGGCTCCTTTTTCATCTCAGCAATTATTTTGGAAATATCCATTGATGCCCCTTTTCATCCCTGTAAATAGTTTGGCTAAGCAGTATAGCTCAATTATTCTAATGTGTCAAAGAAGGCGGAAGCTTGTATCGGCACGTGAACTTTTACGTGATCAATAATTAAAAACTTGACGAAAAATTGATACCGTATTAATGGGACTATAGTAGCAACTGTCCAATAGTGTCTATTCTCCACAGGGACGCCCCCAATGTAAGATGATTATAAAATTTCCGAAGAAGTTATAAAGCATTACGTAAGCAGGTCACGGAACTAGAGGAAGACTCTAAAAGAGGTTCTGTTTCAGATACACTTCTTAAAAAACTATCTTCCGGTGTTTTTATTTTTCAAGGATTTCGGTCATCCGCCCGGACATTCCTGTAATTCTATGCACCGGCTATAGCAAAACGGTTTCAGAAGAGAAAGCAAAAGCAGTGGGTATAAAAAAATTGTGATGAAACTTTTTGACCGTCACGAAATTGCTGAAACGATTCGGAAGGTTTTAGATAATCCTTAGTACTTATAGACCTGTAGTAGTTTGCCGAAGCATTGTCATCCCATACGTTATTGATTAACAACCATATTTTTATAGAAAAGCGCAATATCTGAAGTAAATTTTTTAAGCGTCACCAAACTGGTATACATCATGTGTCCTGCACGATAGAAATGCAAGACAATATTATCACGTAAAGTTTTATCAAGTTCGAGATGGTTAACGGTATATTTGACGGCAAAATAAGGGGTTGCAAGATCATAGTAGCCCGAGGCAATAAAAACCTTGAGATATTTATTTGTGTGGATAGCAGCAGTCAATTTCTGTGATACATCCACATAACCCTGCCCGCGGTGCACTCCGGAGCTCCAGTCCCAGGCCCTGTTAGCAGTGTAATTGATATATTTGTAAGGCACATCACTTTCAAATTTTAGATCATTTCTAACATAATGATTAACTGCACTTGAAAAAACACCTATAAGGGGGTCCAGAGAGGGGTCATAGGAGCCGGCCTCACCGGCCGTATCAGTATCAGGTCCTGTAAGGCGGCCATCCATTCTGCCGATAATTTTGTGTTCATCCCGCAAAAGTTCTTTGCGGAAACGCCATGCCGGGATTCTCAGGTTGTTGCTAAGAATGTAATCAGAAGATAGCCCTGTAAGGTTCGCCATCTGGGTTGCACACAGGTGCTCCTGCTGCCTCTCCAGACTGTTGCCTTGTACCAGGCTGACCGTATAATCATGCAGCACCCAGTCTTCCGCTCTGGTTAACATATTTTCAAAAGCGCTGTTCTGTGCTGGAAGTTTTTTATGAAACCAGGCTGTGGCAGCATATGTCGGTAAAAAAAGCATAAAAGGCAGATCGTTTGACTGATTAAACAGAATAGTGCTGAATTCCAGCACCGGTGATACAAGCACTATACCGGTAAATGCGATACCGTGCTGTTCGTGTGCATACTCTGTCAGACCAACCGCCCGTGTTGTGCCGTAACTCTCACCGACAATAAACTTCGGCGAAAGCCACCGCTGATAGCGGGTAAGATACAGCCGCATAAAATCTCCAACTGATTCTATGTCTTTTTTAAATCCGTAGAACTTTTTTTTCTTTTTGTCTGGCAACGGCCGACTGTAGCCTGTGCCGACCGGATCGATAAACACGAGGTCTGTAAAAGCAAGCCAGCTAAATTCATTGTCGATGAGGGTTGCCGGCGGCGGCAGCGTTGAACCGTCGCTGTTAAGCAACACCCGCTTGGGACCGATTGCTCCGAAATGAAGCCAGACTGATGATGACCCCGGACCGCCGTTAAAGGCAAATGTTATGGGACGGCTGTATTTTTTTGCACCCTTTTTTTCATAGGCTATAAAAAAAATCTGTGCCCTTTGTCTACCTTCATCATCCGTAAGTATCAGTTGACCGGCTGTGGCGGTATAATCAAGCTTTTCTTTACCCACCTCGGCAGTATGGTGTGTTACTGAAAAAACCTCTTTAGCTTGCGATTTTTCACATGTGGCATTATCTGAAGCAAAAGACGGATAGACTGAAAGAAGCGCCAGCCATAAAATTATAAAAGCACTAACGACAACTCTATTTTTCATACATTTCACTCCTTACGTAACCCTTTCGTTAGAAACCCATCTCGCACTAAAAGAAAAATATTGAGAATCATCTTAAATATTACTATAAAATAAACTGATTAACAATTTCAAGTTATACAACTACGGTAGGCAAAAGTGCTTTTACGTATCTATGAAAGCCATCCTCAGCACCGGTTTATGCAGCGGGCGGTAGCAGTGCTCAAAGCCGGCGGACTGATCGTGTATCCAACCGACACCTATTATGGTCTGGGCTGTGATCTGCATAATAAAAAGGCCCTGGAAAAAATTTATCACATCAAAGATATGCACGGAAAAAGTCCATTGAGTTTTATCTCCCCCGACTTGAGCAAGGTATCTTTTTATGCAAAAGTTTCCAACCGGGCTTATCGCCTCATGAATAAATGTTTGCCGGGACCCTTTACATTCATTTTGCCTGCAATAAAGGAAATAAACCGGTATATGCTTTACAAACGGCACCAAATCGGTATTCGTGTGCCGGACAGCAATGTTTGCAGGGTTTTGACCCAGGAATTGGGGAACCCCATAATTTCAACCAGTGTTCCGCTCTGGAAAGAAAAGCTTCTCAATTCAGGAGAGGCCATCCATGAATACTTTGGAAAACAGATCGATCTGGTTCTGGACACAGGGGTGCTGGTATCAGAGCCTTCAACCGTTATTGACTGCACCGGTGATGAGTTTCACATCATACGGCAGGGCAAAGGTGAAATTCAGCTGTGAGTTGTGGGGGCTTGGGTCACATCTTGACAGGCTGTTGCCCAAACCCTTTGATACGAACAATGGGGACAGTTTTTGTATTCTGCAAAGTCTTTTCTCAGGAAAATCGGCTATGTTTTTCTGTGAAATGCTCTAGCTGATACTTTAATTTGATCCTGTCCTTTCATTATTATATCTAAACATCGGCCATGATCCCGTGTCTCCTATTGCTGCATTCAGGCAGTAAATCTTACCATCCCGATTTCCCACATAGACATAGCCGCCTGATACTGCCGGGGAGGACCAAATCCCTATTCCGGTTTCATATTCCCAGACCCATGCGCCTGTTGCTGCATTCAGACAGTATACCTTCTTATCAAGACTTCCTACATAGACATAGCCGCCTGATACTGCCGGGGAGGA
>JANQFE010000142.1 GCA_028278025.1 Thermodesulfobacteriota bacterium
GCTTATTCTGCAGGTTGCCGAGCAGAATCATTTCGATGCGCACAGTGAGATAGGGTTTGAGGGACCGGGCAGCAATGGTTCCCAGGGGCTGGGCTATGATGTTGAGCGCCGGGTGATGACGTTGGGTGATTTCATAGGGGTGCCGATTTTTGTGAGCCGGGATGCTGATGCGGGAGTGTGGAATATGGTGATAACCACTGATGTTGAAGATACTCAAGAGCCGTTCGTGGAATATATTAAATTTAGTTTAGAGATTTATTAGTAACTCTTTAACTATCTGCCAGAAAAAACTGCATCACAACCTTTCTTATAACAAACGATTCCAACTGACTTAACAGAGTCTTAAACAAGAAATAAATTTTCCTTAAAATAAAATTAATTAATCAATCGTATAATAACTACATTTTCTAGACACCCCAAAACAAAAATATAAATAGACATTAATTTAAATAATCAAGAAGCAAAAAACAGAAGGCTGTACTCCTTCGCAAAAACATTATGCATTCATCTAATGTCACAAATCAAATAAAAATCTAAAAAACAAGGAAAAGTATGCAGAATCTGAAAATATCAGCGATACATCATTCAAAAACCCTTGTGTATTTTTTACCGGTCGCGGCTATTATCCTTGTTCTGCTGGCAACAAACGCTCTGGCAGCAACCGAGAAATATCGTCTTGTATGGTATGAGGATCCTGCAACAACAATAACAGTTGCATGGAATCAGGTCAGCGGCACTGCTGATGGAGTGCGCTATAGAAAAAAGTTTGCATCAGACTCATGGCAAACAGTATCACCGCACAGATCTAATTCATACCGCGGGATGAATAATACGTTTACCAGGCTGAGTGGACTTGAACCTGATACAGCCTATGAGTTCCAGATCATGGATTCAGAGGGCAGCAGTGATATCATGTGGTTTTATACTGCTCCCGACAGCCCGCAAGCGTTTACCTTTATTGCCGGAGGAGATTCGCGCAGCAATCCAAAGCCGCGACGCTACGGCAATGAGCTGGTGGCCAAGATCAGGCCGTTGTTTGTTTTTTTCGGCGGTGACTATGAGTATGACGGCACTGCAGAAGAGTGGGATGAATGGCTGGATGACTGGATGCTGACCCGCAGTGAAGACGGCCGCATGTACCCTATTGTAGCCGCCCACGGCAATCATGAAAATGCTGACCGACTCATGGTCCATAATATCTTTGATACACCCGAAGACGGATATTTTGCTTTTAACATCGGCGGGTCTATGATGCGCCTGTATACCATGAATACCGAGCTTGAACCGGGTGTGGGGTATGGTGACTTTACCGACCAGACTGCTGAAAAATGGAATCAGCAGGCGGCCTGGCTGGAAGCAGACATGGCTGCAAATCCTGATTTTACATGGAAGGTATGTCAGTACCACCGTCCCATGAGGCCCCATCGGGGCAGCAAGGACGAGGGTATAGGCCGCATCGAAGCCTGGGCTCAAATCTTTTATGACTACGGGATGGACCTGGTGATTGAAAGCGACAGCCATCTATGTAAATATACCTATCCGCTTCGTCCGGATGAAGGGCCCGGCAGTTATGAAAGTTTTATACGGGATGATATCAACGGGACTACCTACATTGGAGAGGGCAGCTGGGGAGCTCCCAACCGGGAAAATGATGATGACAAGCCCTGGACCCGGGCCAGCGAACAAATCTGGCAGTTTAAGCTGATGCATGCTTCACCTGCACAGCTGGCAGTCCGCACGGCAGTATTTGACAAAAAGATTCCAAGCACGAATACAACCGATAATGTTTTAAATATCGGTGAAGTCACTGCCCTTATCCAGGCCGAACAAGACCAGGACCCATTGGCCATACCGGAAGGGGTCAAATTCTGGAAGCCCCTTTCAACCGGCGAAGTGCTCACTGTTCCCTATTCACCGGGTGTTGATAAAATTACTCTGGTTGAGTTTAACGGGCCGTGGCGCTATCTTGATGATGGTTCGGATCAGGGCAGTGACTGGTACATACCGGGTTTTAATGACAGCGGCTGGTCTGAAGCATCTGCTGCCTTTGGTTTTAATACTCCCTTAATAACCACCCAGCTTGATTCCGGTCATAGCACCTATTACTTCCGCAAATCTTTTGAGGTTACCGAGGATATTTCCTCAATAGTGAACCTTGTAGTACATCTGAGACGCAATGACGGAGTTGTGGTCTATATTAACGGCACAGAGGTTGCCCGGTCTAATATGCCCGAGGGCGACATTACCTCTGATACCTTAGCTGTTGAAAAAGTGACTGCACTCACCACCTATGAAGAAGTGTGTATTCCTCCCGGCGCTGTTCAGCAGGGAACCAACACGATTGCAGTGGAGGTGCATGAGGCAGATCTGAATAGTCCGGATGTCGTCTTTGACATGGAGATGTTCGGCAATTTTTCCATGCTAACGGGCGTCCCTCCTGAAGCTCCCATCCTGATAGAGGCGAGGGCTGCTTCAGACCGGGAAGTTGTTGTCCTGTGGGATGATAGTGATGACACAGAAATAGGGTATGTAGTTGAACGCAGCGTTGACCAGGACGGTGCCTGGCGGGTAAGTGCCTGCAGCCTGCCGCTTGATACAACATCATATACTGATATGGGACTGGAAGCCGGGATGACCTACTGTTACCGGGTATACGCATTTAATGAATTCGGGCGCAGTGCCTACAGCGAGATCCAGTGTGAGACAACCCCTTCAAATATCATCTTTTTTGAGGATTTTGCATCAAATACCCTGGGCCAGCTTGAGGCTGTGAACGTTAAAGGCCCTCGCTATGCATGGCAGGCTGAGCTTGAAACAGTTGAAGGTGAGGAATTACTATACGCTTTAATGGACGGCCACAATGACATCGCCCCGAGTGATGACTGGCTGATAATAAAGCTCCCGCTTGACTTTACCCTGTATGAAGATATATCGGCTTCATTCAGATCAGCCTTCCACACCCCCGAAACCGGGGGACCTCCTTTGGAGTTTATGGTTACAACCGACTACCGGACTGCACTGCATACTGATCCTGCAGCTATTGCCTGGAATAAGATTGACTTTCAGCAGCCGGTAGCAGAGGATACCTGGACATTCTCCGGTGGA
This sequence comes from Thermodesulfobacteriota bacterium, assembly GCA_028278025.1. GTDB lineage: Bacteria > Desulfobacterota > WTBG01 > CAIYCZ01 > CAIRTM01 > JANQFE01. The sequence continues at coordinate 3,106 of JANQFE010000142.1, forward strand.
ATTGACTTAGAGGAGTTTGAAGGTGAAAAGGAAGTCTACATTGCCTTTCATTATACGGCAGGCGGCCGGGATAACAATAAAGACGGTTTGCAGTGGAATGTTGATGATATCAGGATTGTGGGCAATCCGGTAGAGCCGCCGCCGGATGAGCTTTTTGTCAATTTTACCACCCTTAAAAGCACGTATTTTATGACCCACACGGCACGGTTTTTTCCGCGGGTATTCGGTGAGCCGCCCTATACCTATGAGTGGGATTTTGGCGACGGCAGTGCAACCTCCAGTGATGAATTCCCGGAACATTTCTATAACGAACCGGGAACCTACACGGTCAGCTTAACCGTTAGTGATAATGCCGGCCGTGAAAAAACCAGGATAAAACAGGATTATATCACTGTTCCCGACCAGCAGGATGAGTCTATTCCGATCAAAGCAGCTGATGTGCGCATTGCCAGCTTTAATGCATATCTCAACCGCGAGGGGGCCGGTGAGCTTATCAGCAATCTGTCAACACCTTATGACCCCCAGGTACAGGCGGTGGCCGAGATTATTCAGCGTATTAACCCTGATATCATCCTGATCAATGAGTTTGATTATGATGAAAACGCAGAAGCCCTGGAGCTCTTCAAGCAAAATTACCTGGAAGTGAGCTGGAACGGGTCAGAACCGATTTATTTTCCCTATAGTTTCAATCCGCCTACCAATACAGGAGTAACCTCGGGATATGATCTGGTCCATTATGATTTCACTATGCAGAGGGCCACCGGTCCGGGCGACGGTACAAACTATGTAGGCATACCCGGCAATAGCGGCTACGGTGAGGACTGCTATGGATTCGGCAATTTCCCGGGTCAGTACGGCATGGTACTGCTTTCCAAGTACCCTATTCTTACTGGCCAGGTGCGCACCTTTCAGGAATTCTTGTGGAATGATATGCCGGATGCACTGATCCCGGACGATCCTGATACCCCTGCCGTGGCAGATGATCCGGCCACCCCTGCAATAGATGAAAACTGGTACTCCACCCATGATTTCTATTCCCTTGAAGAGCTTGAAATTGTGCGGCTTTCTTCAAAGAACCATATCGATGTCCCGGTCCAGGTCAATGGTGAGGTCATTCATATTCTTGGCAGTCACCCCACACCTCCGGTGTTTGATACCGAGCCCTATGACTGGAACGGCAGACGCAATCATGATGAAATCCGTTTCTGGGCCGACTATGTAACGCCGGGGTATGGAGACTATATTTACGATGATAATGGCTTGCAGGGTAATCTCATTGCTGATGGCACCTACAGGCGTTTTGTCATCATGGGTGATCAGAATGCTGATCCCGGTGCCGGTGACAGCATAGCGGGTGCAATTCAGCAGGTGCTTGAAAATCCCTGGGTTGACGCATCATTTATACCTACAAGCTGGGGTGCCTGGGAGCGTGGGCAGGGGATCATCTATGAAGGCCCGGATGTCTCGGCTCTTACCGGCAACTGGACGAATCCGATGCAGGTTGATTACGCAGTGCCTTCAACCTGGGGACTGGACATCTACCTTTATGATCACTTTGAGAAAATCGGGGTTTTTTGGCCCTCATCATTCGATATGCTTTCCTATCTGGTCGGTACCGGTCCTGGCGAGGTAGTAAGCTCCGACCATCGGCTGGTCTGGGTAGATGTTTCTCTTCGAACACCAGAGTGTGCCTCAGATGCAGAATGTGATGACGGGCTGTTCTGTAACGGAGTTGAATTTTGTGATGAGGAAGGAGAATGTCAGGAAGGTACGCCGCCGTGCAAGTATTGCAGTGAAGAAACTGATGAATGTGTAGCCCAGGACGAATGTGAAGAAGACGGAGAATGTGATGACGGGCTGTTTTGCAACGGGGCTGAATATTGTGATTATCCGTTAGGTGCTGAAATAGGGTTTTGTCAGGCCGGTGAGAGTCCCTGCAGTAGTGGTGAGGGGTGTGATGAAGAGAATGACCGCTGCGGCACTTCACAGTCACAGCCTGACAGTGGAAGCGGCACTGGCGGCGGCAGCAGCGGAGGAGGGGGCGGAGACGCATCGATGCCGCGGTTGTCGGTAGATAATTTTCTGGATATGAGCACGGGGTTTAATA
>JANQFE010000143.1 GCA_028278025.1 Thermodesulfobacteriota bacterium
AGCAAATTGCACTGCTGATGATTAATTTGTCAGTTGATCGGTGAAGGTCTTTGGTTTTGAGCAGCAAGGGCGGTGTGAGCAATTGCCTATACTATAAGAGACAGTCGTTCAGGCGAGCACATAGCCCGCAGCAATCAACACCAAAGACCCTCGCTAAATCTTTACCCCCAAATTGTTTTAGCAACTGAACTACCACCTTGACATGTCAGGATGGCTTCACTCCTCCCGATACATCATTTCAAAGTCTGATGCAGTTCGACGGCCTGCGGCATCGGGCTGTGCTGCAAAGGCGGTGCGAGCGATGTCTGGTAATCAAGAAAACAGGTTGAATAGGTTGAACTTACTTTCGGGCGGGTAAAGCAGAAAAAATCGTCAACATACTTCACTGAAGAAATTGATAGAATCAATATAGTATGCTTAATGTCAGAAAATATAAAGAAATTACAAGGGATAGTTCCAGTATTTTCATTTTTCCCATGAATTCTTCCTCCTCTGTTAAGTCCGTGTCTCCTTCACTTACCTGCTGTTGAGGGTAAGGCCCGATAGCATGGGTGATGCCTGTGGCTATCGGGCCTTTTATACCCCTGGGGTTATCCTGGCTGATATCCTGTCGTGCAGGTCTGGGCTGGTCCGATGTGATCCAGTATTTCCTCTTCGGAATAGCTCATAATAGTCGGTTTTTCATATTCTTTTTTTCTTTCCATAATTAATATCTCCTCATGGATAAAAATTCTATACTAGTATATCAGGCTCTTGTCTTTAAAGTCATTTACCACGTGCTGAACATCCTCATCGACGGTGTGCTTTATCATCTCAGGAAACCAGTTCATCAGGTTTTTCTGAATATCACTCAATGTATGCCGGCCATCACACAGGTTCCATACAATGTAGGCTGTCTCATTCAGGATATGCACATCACCATCCCGGCTGTTAAGCAGCAGAACTTCATCACCAAGCTCCTGGACTACTATGTCTTCGTTTATCCTTGGTATTTGTACATTCTTACTCATCAGTTAATTGTATCCTTTATTTCACCGCATTGATTATTCTGGGAGTTGCGCTTACCGGTCCGTGCATTGTCTTCACGCCATTCAGATCAACGTCTTCCAGCTTGTAGGAGTAGGTTACTCTGTTCTGTACACCATCATCCACAAATGTATAGACAGCGCCTTGTGCAGCAGCTCCTTTAGCAGGAATCAGGGCATCATTAACTTTTACCATCTCACCGTCTTCTTCTGCACGATAGATGTTGAAACCGGCATTATCGATCTCGGCACTGGTTGACCATACAATGGTTACACTGCCGTTGCCGGCCTGAGCTTCAAGAGATTTCAGTACGATCAGGGTTATGCAATCGCTCTCAGCATTGGGTGTCGCAACATCTTCCACCCAGGTAACACTCAGGTCTTCAGATGTTTCATCATGACCCTGGGCACCATTACCGCCGGTCTTAATCTCAACGCCTTCCAGATAGTCACAGCGCTGCCAGGAGTTGCTGCTTGAATGGGAACCGGTGTCCAGGATATCCTGGGCAGCAATAGGTGTATCTGGCAGGTAGCTGGCTGCACCGCATACGATACCGGTTTTGTCGACAGCTTCAGCCTTGTCACCCCAAACGGCATAGTCAAGATCCTGCACAAGCGGGCTTAATCCATCCCAGCAGTACATAACTACAACTTCACCGCTATTGGTCAGACCGCCCTGGTTGTTGATGGAGCCCGTGAAAGCCTCGCGCATATCAGCAATTGCCGGGTCGGTATCCCACAGCTCATAGGTCGGCTGCATACCATAGGTAGTAACAAAAGCTGTTCCGTCCATGGCGACTGTCTGGACCTGTTTGGGGCCGATGATAGCGCCTTCCGGGAAGATTGCATGAAAATCGGAGTATGAACCGCCGCCGGGCGTACCAGCAGGAGTACAGACACCGGCTATATGATAATAGTACTGGCTGCCGCTGGCATAGGTTGCATCGGTCAGATACACATTGCTCAGATCAACATTAAAATCATTGGGGTTGTAGATTTCAATAAACTCACCCGCGGTAGGGGTAACCACGATCTCGTTGAGCAGTAGCAGGTCACATTCCAGCGGTGCTGCAGGGTAGCAGCAATCGCAGCCGTCACACCAGCCTGCGATACCGTCGACCAGTTCCGTCAGGCAGACCTGGGGCACATCAGGAGCACCGGCCTCTTTGGTAAAGGCTATCTTAACAACACAGCCGGAAGCACCGGTAACCCACAGGTTAGAGGCCGGCTGAATAACATACCCGCCGGCGCGCACTACACCGCCGCCCAGGTCATTACCGCCGATATTCCATACAGCGCTTCCAGGAGGAGGAAAGCCGGCTGAATTGCCGGTGAGGCAGGTTGCATCGGTATACGTGAATGCATAGGTCATTTCACTTGCGTTATAAGTCATGTCAAAACCGAAGCTGACAACATCTGAGGGTGACGTATCAACAGATATGGTGTATACAAAGTAACCATATTCTTCCCCGGTAGATATGTTCAGGGGGCATTGCGCATAGGCCTGAGTGCTGACAAGGCACAGTGCGGCAAAAAAAAGTATAATACTTAATGCTCGTTTCATTGTATAAACCTCCATTTACATTTACTTGTTCCTATAAAAATATAATGTTAGCTGTTTTTATTTTCCGCTTTTAAAATCTTATATTTTTTCTATGGATCACCTCCCTCCTTATTTTATAGCATGTCTAAAAATTTTCATGATATCAGGATACAAAGGCTGTCATGCTATCTAACTGGTAATAATGGTAAGTGCTGTATCCTCTTTCCCTCTCCATGGTTTTGCATCCTGACAGCATGGTCGGGTTGAGCAGGGCCGTTAGTATCTGTGTAAACCGATAGGAACGGCCCCGCCCTTACACACCTTAGTCAAAACAGTTCGGATGAATACCCAGGTATTCCTGGAACCGGCAGTACGCATCAGCCGGTGTACACAGGGCATCACCGGTTACATCGCAGCAAATATCATCGCATGGCCCGCAGGAGGTCGGACAAATGCTGAGATATTTCTCAAATGAACAGAAGGCATCCTGCGGTGTACAGTTTGAATCATTATTCACATCACAAACACACCCGTCAGACGGCAGATCAATATTAACGATAACCGGATCATGGTCGGATGAGCGGTAGCACTTAGGGCTGTAGAGTGAAGTCTGATGATGGGTTGACTTGTACTCCAGGTTGTAATCCAGCTTCTGCTCTTCATCTGCATTGATGTGCCAGATTTCAATGCCGGTTACCTGAGGTGTTAAGGCACTGCTTGACAGCATATGATCAAGCGCACCAGAGTAGGCTGCCAGCCCATCAGCCCAGTAGGGCTGATATACATAGGTGTATGCATCTGTGCCCAGGTTGTCCAGGATCAGATTGTCATAGCTTGCCGCTTCGATAGTTCTGACTGGATCTTCCCTGAGATAGGCATTCAGATCACCGGTGATCAGTACATTATCGGTATCCTGACCGGTCGGGTTGGTAGCTATCCATGTCAGCAGGTCGGTAGCGGCATTATCGCGTGCCGTATTGTAGCAGGCCTGGCCGTCACCCTGGTCACAGTCGCTGCCGCTGCAGCTGCCGCAGTTACCCCTGCTTCTGAAATGATTATTAACTACGGTTACTTCCCCGCCATCCACGCAACGCTGGAAAGTCTGCGCTATCGGGGCGCGGTGCCGCAGAGAGGCAAATTCACCGGTAGTCAGGCGGGCGGGTATTCCGGTCTCGACAACCTTATCGCTTCTGTAGATAAAAGCATTGCACATTGTACCGCCAACCGGGTCAGTGGTACCATAGTCAACCAGCGCCCAGGTGCCGCAGCTCGGAGTTGAATTCAGAGCATTGACCAGGTCGCCAAGTGCACTTCTGGGAGGAGTAGTGCTGTAGCCGTCGTTCTCAAGTTCCTGCAGGGCAACGACATCAGCTTTCATCCCGCAGATTGCAGAAACGAGCTTATCCAGCTGGCGCGTATACTCGGTGGCATCATTCGGACCAAATGAAAAACCACCGCCGGCTCCATTACCGTTGCCATGTTCTTTCACGTTAAATGTTGCAACCCTCAGAGCGCACTCCCCGGTTTCCTCGGTCAGGGTCTCAGGCGGGCGCGAATTGGTGTTGCCGGAAGCGCCTTCATCCCTTATATGGTCGCAGGGATTGCTTCCGTTGGCCACAACCGGTTCAATATGATAGTGATAAAAGTTCCAGTCCAGAACACCATACAGGGAGGTGGTGATGGTATTACCGACCCTGATCGTGTTTTCAAAATCAAGTTCAGGACAGGGCCAGATAATCGGGTCCGGATTTGAACCGCCCTGGCCGTCATCAAAATCCACCAGGTTATTCTCATTGGATTCCATTATCAGCTGGCAGGGTGAGCCCGGAGTAGCATCCGGCAGCTCAGAGTTGGTGCATGAGTACAGCCTGCTGGGGGCTATGTCGGAATAGCCGAAGCGGCCCAGGTAGTAGACTGAATTTACAATATAATCATCCTCCAGGTGAACCAGCATGCCTTCCAGGGTCTCTTTGCTGGCCATGTCGCGCGGCAGGTTGATGTCGACTGCTGTCGGCAGCGAATTGCCGGAGCTGAGGATAACAACCTCTGTTATGTTATGGATTTCAGTTTTTTCATAGTATTCCTGCACTACACCGACTACCTGCACCTTATCACCCATACTGACATCAGTTATAATTGCAGGGTCATAGATGAAAACACCCTCTGAGGTATTGGAGTTGGCATCCCAGTCGGCATCCTCTTCTTCAACAAAAAATGTATTCAGATTAGTGCCCTGGAAATCAGCAACCACAATACCTTCGATCATGACAAGATTACCTTCGATCGGGCTTGCAGAACCGCTTCCCTGAACATCGTGGATCAGGGTTACATCACATACCTCAAAATTAAATATATGATCAGCCGGCATATTGTCAGGGGTACCGTCCTGATCCTGGACAAAGTCCTTATCAATAGTAACGGTTATGGTCTCACCGGCTACAAAATCACTGGTGGGTTCCAGATCATAGCTCTGGGGGCCGCCGGTAACAACCGCGCTAATGGCACCGCTTGAAGAACCGACAATGCTGTACCAGCCCGGACTGACAGTGACAGCTTCGGTAAAATTTATGGTAATCGGTGCATAGCTGGGGGTAACACAATAAAAGTCATCTTCCGGCACCGTGCTGGCAACATCCGGGGCCTGGTCACCACCTGTAAAGTCCTGGCAGGCATTGGTCGTACAGAACTCACTGGCAGACGGTGAGGTCCAGGCAAAATCTTCATATTCGGATCCGGAACCGCACAGCTTCACGGAATACCCCACGGGGTTATCGTAGGGTTCTTCTACACCAATGTCAGTACTTGTTACACCGTTACAGGCACCATCAGTGGCAGTCAAGCTGCCCTCGTAGCTGAGGAACTGGATTACGGTATCGGAAGCATCCACCAGGCACATACCGTCGGGGGCGCCGTTCTGAATACCGTTGCTTGGATAATTTATGCAGCAGCAGCCGTATCCATCACCCTCGTCAGGTATGGTACAATTGATGTCATCACTGTCATACTGGCCACCGCCATTCCCATTGTAGAGCACAACATCCCAGCCGGACAGATTCGTACCGGCCGGGCCGCAGACTTCGATAGCCTCACCGGAATCTGTGCCGGTATTGTCATAATGAATTTCGTTGATAAAAACCGATGTCTGCGCCAGGGCCTGGCCGTATATACACACTAGCATGGCAGACAGTGTCAGCAGTTTAAAAATTCCCTTTCGTTCCTTCATATCTTACTACCTCCTTTAGTTTCAGATAATTACTAACAAACACTCATTCTTTTTGGATCTTTGCCGATCTGTTTTTTTAAGCGTCACCTCCTTTCCACCGGAGATGTATCTAATAATTACCAGGATGGTGTGCTGTATATACCGTGGTTAGTGCAGTGCATTCCTGGTAGTTATGGTGTTATGTTCTGTTTAACTCCGGGACTATTTTGCTTGCGTAAGCTGCTTTAAAGTGTTATTTTTTTAAAAAAAACCCGCACCCAGGCATACAAAAAGGTACGCCTTGCAGTATGTCCATACGGTGCTGGTGCCCAGGTCCGATAGAGAACGGTCGCCAACTGCCTCTATCGGGCCTTTTTTAATGCGTGCTGAACCTATACTTCTCTACTCCACATGTATGCCCCGATAACGGAGCCCTCTTTTGTTACATCAGGGTATTTCACTAAAAAACCTTATCCCTCACCCCTGAACGACTCCACCTGTGTAGCTCTATGTTGCTTTAAATCTATGTCAACAAAGTTAAAAATAAATTACGGTTATATTAAAAAATTATTATTCCTTTGTTTACGCTGATGTGCTGTTCAATCGGAGGATTGTTAACACTATTTTCTTATTAGTAATGGCCTAATTAACTTCAAAACTGTATTCAATATATTCCACGAACGGCTCTTGAGTATCTTCAACATCGGTGGTTATCACCATATTCCACACTCCCGCATCAGCATCCCGACTCACAAAAATCGGCACCCCTATGAAATCACCCAACGTCATCACCCGGCGCTCAACGTCATAGCCCAGCCCCTGGGAACCATTGCTGCCCGGTCCCTCAAACCCTATCTCACTGTGCGCATCGAAATGATTCTGCTCGGCAACCTGCAGAATAAGC
>JANQFE010000056.1 GCA_028278025.1 Thermodesulfobacteriota bacterium
GCTAGTTTTTTCATGGGCTGGCCTCCTTTAAAAGTTTATATTTGACCTGGGTGCTATTATAGCACCCAGGGCCAGCCCGTTTCATATGATCTAAAGTTAAAAAAATTTAGTTCACTTAAGGCACTTCAAACTTTAGCTCACTTTCAAAGAGGTATTTCCGGCTGAACCACAATCCGGTCTACGGCTCCCTTTTTAATGCCATCCGGGATAGTTTCGTTTAAGAAAAAAACTGTATTGCCTTTTCTAATCAGAGGTATGCCCATTACCGGATTATCAAGATTGAATGTATAGTACTGACATTCCCTATTACAGTTAACTATTCCGACATAATTGCTCATGTGGGCGTTTTCACAATTTGCACTCAGACAGAAACGGGTTGTTGAGACAAAAGCAAACGGAATATAGAGTGACCGTTGTATCTGTGGATCAACCCCGCTAAAATCTGTTCCCTGCAAAAGATTGTCAAACTCAACCCTGTAAATACCATGATCTTCTAAAAAACTTTGCACTGCAGCAACATCATAATGTGATTTTCGGTAATAGTCCCTGGTTGTCTGCGGTACTTTATCTATAATATTCATTATGCGGGGCCCGCGCTTCATCTTGTTAAGCAGTCTGCCCATAACCAGGATACTATCCGAATACTCTTCACGCATAAGCTGAAAAACTCCCCAGTCATTAAACACAACCTCAGCCCCGGCTATATTTTGTGCAACAAGCCTTAGTAACTTTTCAAGACGGTCTAGTCCCTGACCGCTTACATAGGGTGTAACAAAAGTAAAGTGTAGCTTTTTAGCAGCAGCACATCTTATGGCCTCTTCCAGCTCAGTTTCGTTCGGAAGCAAACGTTCGCAGAATTCCTGTCCAAAATAAAGACGCGTAAAATCATCTGTTAGGTAAGTAATATGTTTTATCCTGCTTATATACAAGGCCTGTTCCATAATGCAACTGTAATTCGTGATTGGAAATTCGTGGTACGAATATTACTATTATCTTATATGTTTAAGAGCTTCCTCGGCACGAAAGGAACTGCGTACAAAAGGGGATGAAGCCACGTACAAAAAACCCATTTCTTCACCAATCCGCTGGTACTCTTCAAAAACCTCTGGAGTGATAAACTCTTTTACTGCAAGATTATCTGCACGGGGTCTCAAGTACTGTCCGATTGTGAGAAAATCACAGTTGACCCTGCAAAGGTCCTGCATCACCGCAATAATTTCATTGCGGGTCTCGCCCAGTCCCACCATAATGCCGGATTTGGTAAAGACATCGGGGTTCAGATTTTTTGCATGTGCCAGGACGGCAAGCGAAGTTTCATAGCTGGCCTGCTGCCGGCATGTCGCGTATAGGCTGGGAACTGTTTCAAGGTTGTGGGCAAGAATATCCGGTTGTGCCTCAATAACAATTTGCAAGTTGTCAATTGATCCCTTTAGATCCGAAACCAACACATCTGTTGTTGCGGTCGGAAGCAATCGTTTTATTTCAACTATGGTACGGGCAAACTGCCGGGCACCGCCGTCAGGCAGATCATCCCTGGTAACACACGTCAGGACAACATGCTTAAGCTCCAGTTCTTTGGCTGCCCGGGCAACATTGAGCGGTTCTTCAGGATCAGGGGGCAACGGTTTACCGCTGTGCACACTACAGAAAGCACAGTTACGCGTACAGATATCACCAAGAATCATAAAAGTTGCAGTGCCTGCACAAAAACATTCACCCATATTGGGGCAGGTTGCACTTTCGCAAACTGTATGCAAATGATATTTATCCACAAGAGCTTTCATCCGGTTTAAAACACGCTCGTCAACACCCCGCACACGTATCCATTCCGGCTTTTTAGTTATGACCACGGTAAATCCTCCAGGACAATTTTTTTTGGCATGCAATTATATATTTTGCCGTAATGTGCAACAAGTTTTGTTTTTACTTCTGCTATATTCACGGTCTTGCCTAGCAATGTACTCATCGAGGTAATTCCCTTGTCAACAATACCGCATGCAATAATCATGTTATAGTGATCCATGTTAGGATTAACATTCAGACCAAACCCGTGCATGGTAATCCAGCCGCTTTTTACCGCAATGCCGACAGCACAAATTTTTTCAGTGCCAACCCAAACACCCGGATGCTTGGTGTCCCGACATGCTTTAATGCCGTACTCATCAAGTGTATCTATTATAACCTGTTCCATCTTCCTTATATAGGTATGCAAATCCCTGCCCTGCTCTTTAAGATCCATTATATTATATCCCACAACCTGACCGGGACCATGATAGGTGACATCACCTCCCCTGTCGGTTTTGCATACCTCAATACCTTCCTTGCTAAGAACTTCACGGGGAGCAATAATATTCTTAAATGTTTCCTCTCTGTTAGCAGTAAACACCGGACGATGCTCAAGTAGGATGAATGTGTCTTTTATTTCATTACGAGAGCGTGCATCAACCAGCTTTTGCTGCAATACAAAAGCATCTTCATACCCGATTCTATCTATATTTAAGTACCAGCTTTCCTGGGTATTCATAGTACCTGTAGTATATTATTATTACAGACTTTGCAGGTAAATATAATATGATAACACAGTTACAGTTTATTTAAAAGGGGCTTTTCTGAGACAGCAGGTAAACAGCTTTACAACCTGCGCTGGTAGGTAGAAAAAGCGGCTTTACAGCAGCGATTCAAACAAATCATTGTATTTTTTTGCAGTTAAGTCCCAATCATACCTCTGCAGCACATACTGACGCCCATCTGCAGCAAGAGTCTTTCTGCAGGCGGGATTATCCAGCAGGTATATAACCTGTGCTGCAATCTGCTGTGCATTTTTCTGCTCGACAAACAAACCCGTTTTTCCGTTGACAATAATATCATGTACTGGCGGGAGATCAGACGCAACAACCGCACATTCACATCCAAGCGCCTCTACTGCAACCAGCCCGAAACCCTCTGTATCACCCTGAGCGTCTACAATGGATGGGAAAACAACAATCTCGGCAGACTGATAAACTGCAGGTAGCCGGGAATTTTCAAGCGCCCCCAGCATCGTAACTGCATCATTAAGCCTTAATGAATTAATTAACTGCATTATGGCAGGCTCTTCAGGCCCATGGCCGACTACCGTGAGACAGGCCTCCGGATGTTTTTTTACTATCATGGGCATTGCTTCGATAAGATAGCGCAGCCCTTTTTTTTCTACAAGCCGGCCGACAAATAATAATGATTTTTGTTGTCGAGTTATCTTTGAAGGAATAAAAGTTGTTTTTAGATCAACACCCATGGGGATCACATGAATCCGGCTGTGTTCAACACCGAGCGTGAGGACTTTTGTGCGCATAGCCTGACTTACAACGACTACAGCGGAAGTCTGAGATAAAACAAATCGTTTTACAGCTTTCAGCACAGGCATATCAAGGCTGAATATATCACCGCCGTGCAGTGTACATATAATGGGAACTGCGGAACCCGTTAGTTTTTTTGCACATATCGCGGCAAAGCCTTGCGGAATGAGCCAGTGAGCATTTATGACTACAAAGCGCTGTCTGCGCAGGAGGCGTGCTGTTGCAAGTATCTCAGCAATTAAAAAAAACGGTACCAAAATATAACGCCAACGTTTTTCCCGCAGCTTGTTCAGTATCCCTCCCTGATAAGCCAGAGTCTGTAGTTTCTCAAAAAAGTAACGAAACCTGGCAACTGAAATACCGTTATACAGCTCAGCAGTCTCTGCCCCGGAAGCATGGGGACAAAGCACATGGATATCATATTTGTTCAACAGTCGTTTGCAAAGATCAAGCACAAACGGTGGATCAGTATCTTGTTGCCAACGAGGAAAAGTTGATGTTAAAACTAAGAGCAGTCTTTTCATTATCACTGCATATGTTTTATAGAACTAAAACCTGTTTGCCGTTGCCCTGATATGTACGTTTGTCCGGCTAACAGCTAACATATTCAGGCTGTTTTTAATTGACAAAAACAGGGCCATATGTCATTTTGACAGGTGGATTACAATGCAAAAAAACGATTGTCTGCCTCATGAAACCATACTTTCCCGCAATTTGCAAACTGAGAAAACCGTCCCTTATTCTTTTCAGCATTGTTTTGTTTTCGGGATGCTATCCTGGAGTTATCGTTCCCAGTAAAGTAGATGTTATTACAAAAAAGCCTCTCCAGCAGTTTGTCGGGGCCAGCCGGCTTGTTATTTTACCGTTTGAAAGCCCTGAGCCAGCACTTATACTTGGAACTGATGTTGCGCTTGTTTTTGAAGAGCACATCACCAAAAAAAACTTTTTCAAAGAAATAATGCTTGTTGAAGATAGCCAGTGGATCAAACAAATAGACTTTCAAAACCAAAAAATGACTCTGGGCATCAGTGAAGCCGATTCCAGGCAGGCTGATTTTATGCTCTTCGGTATTGTAGAGAAGTTCATGCATGGTATTGCTACTGATACTCATATAATAATAAATGTTAAATTAATACATATTGCAACCGAAAAGACAGTATGGTGGGGAAGACATAAAGTTGTAGGTAAACAAGGCAATACTTTTTTGCTGTTTGGCAAATTTCTTTCCCCTAACCCACCAGGCGTACAAAAACTGTTGCAGCATGCAACAAAACAAATTGTTTCTGATATTTTTTCTGGTGTCGAGCTACAAAACAAACCCGGCTTTTTAAAACGTATTTTTGCAAACCGGAAACCTCACGAACATGGCACAACACCTCCGACCTCTACCCATAATCACAACAACGGCACACAGGAAAAGTACAACCGGGGCTCATCAGACTGAATCACTATACATTAAGTATAATTATTGTTAGGAAAGGATGCAGATGACATATATAATTTTTACTTTAGCAATCATTCTAAATGCTGTGGCTAACATTTTAATGAAGGTCGGTGCACTGAAACCAAAAGAAGCTAACGACCTAATTGCTGTTTTTCGTAATATGCTTGTTAATCCCGTCATAATAAGTGGTGTCATCTGCTTTGCTCTGGGGCTTGCTGCTTATAATTATGTGCTTATAAAAACAGACCTCAGTGTTGCCTATCCAATTATGACAAGTGTCGGCTATGTCATCGTGGTACTTGTTTCCTGGCTTGTGTTAAAAGAAGCAATCACATCCATACAGCTTGCCGGTATGGTTTTGATAGTAGCAGGTGTATGGATGGTTGCGCGCTGAAACATGGTTGGAGCTTTTGCTATGAAAAACAGTTTGCCCTATTTATTACTCCGCAGCATGCGGCCCAGGCAATGGACCAAAAACCTTGTTTTATTTGCCCCTCTTGTATTTTCTGAAAATCTTTTTAATCAGCCGTTTGTTCTCAAAACCATTTTAGCCTTTTTAGTTTTCTGTGTTGTATCCGGATGTGTTTACATCCTTAATGATCTTATTGACATTGAACAGGACCGCAAACATCCTCTTAAATCAAAAAGGCCTCTGGCATCCGGTCTTTTTAAACCGCTATACGCTATCATTGCGTTTATAGTGCTTCTGCTGATCTCCTTTGGCGGTGCAATTGCTTTTCTTAACGATCTCTTTGTTTTAATCGCATTAATATACTTAGTGCTCCAAATTGCCTATTCATGGGCGCTAAAACATATTGTCATCATCGATGTTTTTTCAATAGCCGCAGGTTTCTTGCTGAGAGTCATAGCGGGTGCAGAAGTTATAGAGGTATATTTTTCTACATGGCTTTTTTTCTGCACAATCCTGCTCTCTCTTTTTCTGGCCCTCAGCAAAAGACGCCATGAACTGAAACTGCTTGACAATGACGCAGTCCATCACAGAAAAATACTTTTTGAGTACAGCCCTGAGCTGCTTGATCACATGATTTCTATCGTAACCACAGCCACTGTTATAGTATACATTCTGTATACGGTTTCTGCAGAAACCGTCCAAAAGTTCGGTACCGACAACCTGAAATATACTGCTCCTTTTGTTCTCTACGGGATTTTTCGTTATTTATATCTTATCCACCAAAAAAACGAGGGCGGCAGTCCTGAAAAAGTTCTTTTAAACGATCGTCCTCTGTTATACGGGGTACTGCTTTACAGTGTCACCGTATGCTTTATTCTGTATGCCTAAATGCCTGCCCAGCACTGCCTGCCGGCTGGTACAGCTTCAACATTTCTTTTTTATGGTCGCGATAAAGGAGATGTTTAAAAATGCTTATGGATTCTGCAAACTCTTTTCTCAGGAAAATCGGCTATGTTTTTCTGTGAAATGCTCTAGGGGGTGTTCTCAATAACTTAACCAAACAACACATGCCACGAGATGCAACATGGCAGAAAACGTCACTGCCAATCGTTCGTAGCGTGTTGCAATTCTGCGGTAATTTTTGATTTTCTGGAAAAATCGTTCCACATGGTTTCGTTGCTTGTAAATATCCCTGTTATAATCACGCCGCACAATACGGTTGATCCTTGGCGGCACAATTGCTTCACTACCGGCTGCCTCAATTGCCAATAAAATTTCATCAGCATCGTAGCCTTTATCAGCTATTACCATATTTGCTTCAAACCCTGAAATTAATGCCTTTGCCTGTTTGGATTCAGAAACTTGACCCGGGGTTAGGATCAGCCGGACAGGCTTGCCCAACATATCAACAGCAGCATGAATCTTGGTGCTCAATCCGCCACGGCTTTTGCCTTGGAACTGGCTATCCCTCTCTTTTTTTTCGATGCACCATGCTGATGGACACGAACAATGCTTCCATCTATCATCAGCTGTTCCAGAGCGGGATCATTGGACAATACCTCAAACATTCGCTTCCAAACACCACTTTTTGCCCATCGGCTGTAGCCAACATATACCCTGTGCCAATGACCCAGTTCTTCCGGCAAATCCCGCCAGGCAGATCCAGTCCGGGCAATCCAGAGGACTGCTTCGACAAATTTTCTATTATCTCCGGCTGTTATCCCTCTGTCACTTGCTTTACCCGGTAATAGCTGTTCGATTTGCGCCCACTGTTTGTCGTTCAATATCTTGCGAATCATCTGTAGTCTCCGTGTAATTTGAAATTACACTCCTATCGAACAACAAATGAAAAACATTATCTTTTTATTGAGAACACCCCCTAGTCTAATTTTGCTTTAATATAATCTATAATTGCGCAAAGAATGTTTACACAATGAGGGGTGGATTGATTTTTAATATTAGATAATAACCAATGTAAGGACTCGATAATTAATGGATCATCAGGATCAGCTTTGCATTTTAGTAAAGTAGAAATAATTAATGAAGTATTTTTTACGCTAGGACTATCTGCTCTCGTTAACTCTGGACTTTCTTCATCATCTATCCAAGCAAAAGCTTTTTCATTTTTTGTAATAACAAATTGATCTTGCAACCAGTTGGCTGAATGCGTTATTATATTTTCATCAAACAAAAAGCACTTCGAATTAATGGATGAATATTTTATTAAAGTTTGCAAAGCATAACAAGTTCTATCAATGCGCCAAGCATATTTATTGTTGATACCCCAAGCATAATATTCTTTATCCTTGTTATCAATAATCCACCGTAGGGCTTTTTTGCAAGCTTCAAAAATATCATTATTCTCTACTATTAAGTCTTTATTAGATTCATATATAGCCGATAATGCATAACTAGTAGCACCAACATCTGGACACTCAAAAGGTTTCCATTCATTATTATCCTTTACCATTTCAGAATACCAAGCTCCAGTTGCTTTATCTTGAAGTTTTAATATTTCTCCTATTGACCTATCAAATGATTTTAGGGTGTTTTCCTTAAATAAGTTTTCATTTCTTATTAATGTTAAAATAGTCAGTGATGATTCAAAAGTATTAATTGTTTTAACTAAGTATGGTGGTAATGTTCCATACAACATATTATTTTGAGTTGATGGATTTGATAACCATTTAGCCCCTTTTAAAATAGCACTTTCTAATTTATCTTTGGTATCGTATGAAGAATATTTATCTGATTGCAGGAGATATCTTTTCCATTTTAGTAGAGTATATAGACAAAGTGAGGACGTCCAAATATGTGGAATGTAGTCCTCAGAACTTTCTTTTATTGTTTGCTCATCATAGTTGTTTCTAATTTCATTAGGCAGTTTTGAAATTCGATCAAGAATTGTTGACTTCTCTAATCTCCAGGCCCCATCTTCATCTTGATTTTTCAAAATATCATTAGCAACATTCTCAATGTAAGCGATTAGTTTTGTTTCTGTTGTTTCTTCAATTAGAGAAAAAACACTTGATATAATATCAGGTGGAAGAATCTTCTTTTGGTCTTCTGTAAGTGTTCTTATAAAATTGTCTATCTGACCTTTGCTTTTGAATTGTGTCAGTTTAATTATTATTTTTTTTATTTCTTTGTCTTCTAAACGTATTGTAGCATCTTTATGCTTTTGCCAAAAAAGTTCTTTATTTTTGTACGGATTTTTTTCTTTTTTGGTAACACTATCTTGTTGTAGTGAATGCATATTTTTGCCCCTTATATTTTTTCTTTTGCAATTTTAAAAGCAATCATTTTAGTCAATTTGTTATTAAGTTCAATTTTGTGTTCAAGTTGGTTCTCTATCAGGGTCTCACCAAAATAGCGATACCATGTTATGAAGTCTAAAAAAAAACTCATTGAGAAAACGGGAAATTTGTTAAAACCTTTAAAATGAATTTTGAGTTTGTTTATCATTAAGTTTAATTCCCTCTTGATATTATCATCCATTATTTTTTCACAATTTTTATTACAACGAAAATTTAGTTCTCTATTAGCATCTTTTTTTCTTCTATCCGGACCAGTTCTATTACAAGTACCATTGATCTTTTTTCTACAAGTTAGTTTCAAATTATTTCCATTTCCATTAAATTCCAAATATTCACAATGGTTATAATTACCACTAACAAGCACAAAAGGTATTCCATTATTATTGCATGTTTCTATGATATCAGCGTGATTACGTTCTAAGAATATTGCACAAGAATAAAGTTGTGCTGCAGTCTCATCTGTCCAGTTGTCTTTTGTTAGTATTTCGTAACGCCCGTCCAGTATATTATCAATCGCATGGTCTATCTTATTAAACCTATAATATTTTTTATTGTTTCTAAAATCTTGCCGTTCTTCAACATCATCTGAAACTAGAATATAGTCCATGGATACCTCACCAATTTCTGCATTTAAAGGACAGTCTTTACATTAAAAAATTAATTTATTAATTTTTTGGATATGGCAATCAAATAATGAATTAAATACTTTCGTTATTGTCAATAACGGTAATTTATTGCTATTTTCTCTACATATCGGCAAATTTATTTTTTTAATTAAAAAAAGATAAAAATATTACAAAAAAGGCTAAAAAGTGCTCTTTTTTCCAAATTGGTCTAATGAATGTTATATAGTTTAAAAAGTTCTAACTGTAAAGTAAATTCCCTAAAATAAGTACAATAACTGTAATAGCACCACCCCCCGTGGCAGCAAATTTAACAGGGTGTTCTTTTGCAAATGGCAGGGGGATATTGCCTTTAGCCGCAAAACTCCCTCCTAAAAAATTAACACTCAACCCAGAACCTAATGCGAGCACTACTACTACAAGAAATCTACTGTTGTCAGGGACATGGAACCCCAATGTTGAAAAAACAACTAAACCCATAAAAAAGACCAGGGTAATGCCACCAAACACTACTGCACAAATGTTATATATTTGTAGTACGGGAACCTGTTCATCATGATGTTTGGACTCTTTATCCAAGTAATCAATGCCATTAGCGTTAATTTGATATTTTTTATTTTCTCGGCTTATATAATTGGATTGACACAAATATGCTAGAATTTTATCAATTGTTTTTTGGTCTGTTTTTAAAACATTACGTATTTCTATTTTACTAATAAACTTTGTGGGGTCATTATTAAAGCATTCATTCAGATATGATAGAACTGTTTTTCTTGATATATTGTTGTTTTTTGCCATCTGAATTTTGTAGCTTATTGCACCGTTTACGAGCAGGTGCTTTTACTAAATCCAGCCCATTGCAGCATATGTTTCTATTAAAAATTTTGGTTTGGGAGAGACATATGGCTTAAGGAATCAGTCTGCAGCTTTTTACCCTATAACATCTTTATTTGTCAAGAGCACTTAATTCAAGTTTTTTGTTCTACATGATATTTTTTGAATTAATTTACTCCCACAAAATATCTCATAAAATTTTTTTATTAATAATATCCTTAGCAAGAAAAATGTCAATTAAAAAAAATATTATCATTGCCTTAAAATTGAATTGATTCACACATCAAATATCATTTTTATGTGGTCACCATGCTGCATACATAGCCATCGAAAACCGATAAGACCGATAATCCGGGGACATCCATGATACGTTTATGTCAAGGAGGAAAAGGAGATTTCTCCTAAAATTGGATTTAAAGATGCACCCTTCCTGTGATTTTAAAATCAAAACCTTGTCAAAATAACAGCTATCGGTAACGACCTTTCTTGTTTTATGAGTCGACGGCGATTCGCGACCAGACATCCATTTGCGGTATGAGAACCTTTTCAGTTCTTTGCCGATGATTGAGTTGTGATCAACCTGCCAACCACGAATCACTATAACGGCGCATCTCGACTGACTGTCGATAGCACACTCCCCAGAATGCCGGGACTGACAGGATGAAAAGCCGTTTCAGACAGTTATGCAGCTTGCATAACAAAAGGGCGACCGCTTTTGTCTACGGCCATTAATTAGAGCCTGACATGACACATATACTTTTATATTTTTAAAATAAGATGCGCTATTGCTTTAAAGACTTAAAGAGCTTCTTCTAATGCCCTGAGATTCCAAACATATTCTTTATTCTCATCAAGTGTTATAAGTTTCATCTTACTAAGTTTAATTAAATCTCTTCTTGCAGTCCTTTCATTTACCTTTTTATAAAGTCCTCTAAATTGAGGTTCATTAAACAAGCTTTTTAGCGAAAAATTTTTAAAGTACTTTGCGTCTACAAGTATGCATAACAAATCACATTGCCGCTGTGTTAAAGCTTTACTATCTTTTAGTTGGTTATAATAATCTCTTAAAGTATAAAAGCGAATTACAAGAGTAATTCTTTGTTTGATGTTATCTAAAGAAGCGACCACTCCTTTTAAAGTAAACTCTAAGAAAGCCGTTATATCGTTCTGTTGGTTTTTTCTAGCAGCAGAAAAGACATTAAAGTACTCATCCATATTCAAGTAGTAATAGTTAGAAAGCATCGGAGGTACAAATTTTATTCCTGCTAATCTTAACAACATGGCTTCTATGATACGAGCAGTTCTACCATTGCCATCTGCAAAGGGGTGTATCATAGCAAAATGATAATGTGCTAACGAAGCTCGTATTTCCGGCTTTAATTCTGATATTTCTTTAGAGTTTATCCATGTTACAAACTCTTGCATAAGGTTTTTAATATCATCATAACACTTTGGTGGCGTATAAACACCTCCATGTTCAGCATCACCAACTTTAACAGGATGGTTTCGATATTGTCCGGGCGTATTGCCCTGATATTTAACATCTTTTGTTAATATCTCATGGATTTTTCTTATGATATCTTCATTAATGTGAAAATCAGCATCTGCTGGTTGATATTTTTCAAGAAAATCATAAACTGTTTTTAGATTCTTTATTTCAACTTCTGCTTGTTCTTTAGTTTTAACAAACTTATCAGAAATAAGATCCCCAACTTGTTCTTCAGAAAGGGGGTTCCCCTCCAAAGCGGCTGTGCCAAAAATCGATTTGCGGATTATTTCTTCTTTAATCTTAGCCAACAAAGTTGGCCAAATTGGCAAGTCTTGAATCGTTTCATAAAGAACATAAATTTTAGTTAAAAAGTCTCTCAGACTATCATTGTTAAAATTACTACTAAATATAAAGTTTCCTGACTTAAAAGTAGCGACTTTTTTTACTTTTGAATTGTCCATAATTATATCACATTATTTGTCATAGTAATTGTCATAAAAAAAGAATCTAATTATATATAGTTATTATATTAATAGATTTTATTTTGTCAATAAAATTGTCCAAAATTATTGCTTTTGATTTGACTTAAAAATTGGAATAAGAAAACTTTTTTTAGTGTCCATTTAGTGTCCAAACTGGGGGTTTTTGAGGGATGTTGAGGGCTGTAACAGGACTGTGGAAAACCAAGATAACTACACAAAAAAACAGGGGTTTTGCCGTAAATCTCATGACTTAGGCAAAACCCCTTGACCGACTCCGGAGGCCAACGCTCTATCAACAATGAACATCTTAATCAGCAATCAGCAATGAGTAATGAGTAATAAAAAGCACTCCAGAAGGAAAAGGGATCAGGTCTTTGCTTGGCTCAAACATTTTTTTCAGACCGGATAACAGGATGTACGTGATCATAATAATCATGTTAATCCTGTAAATCCTGTCAAGTTCACAGTGTTGGCCTGCATACTGTTACCGAAACAGAGGAGCGGCATAGTGTATGGCAGTTTTTACCGCCCGGCCCAATATCGGATGGGCATCAAGGATTGCGGTCAGTCTCTCAGCAGTCTTGTAATACTGCCCGATCAGGGTTCTGCCGATTGCTGCTTTTGCCAGCACATTATCGCGCACGTGCCGCATAGCGGCAAGCTCAGGGGCAGCATCGCCCAGCACAAACGCTACTGGACAACTACGCTCAGGTGCTTCTGAAGCCAGTCGGTACACTTTTGCTGCGGAAGCTCCGGGTTGTTCATCTCCGGGAAAATGTGCCGGTGACTGACCGGATGCAGCCAGGTACAGGCTGCCGGCAAACGTAATAAACTCGCTAAACTCAATGATGGTTTGGTCGCCAAAACCGTCTCCGGTGACCCGTGTCCAGGAAAGATCGCCAGCCGGGCCGGTTGCTCTCCAGATATCAGCCCCGTCAATAGGAGCAAGATCATTAAAAGCATTATTTACATTAGTCCCTACATACAGGGCTGAGTTATAGGTATAAATATTTGCCGCAATATTATTGGGGTCGCCAAAACCATCGGGGAAGGGCTGAGGAGTATCTTCTCCTCCCACAACATACACCCAGGCCCCATCATCTGTAGCGCCGGTAGCCGTATACATAAGCCGACAGCCCCCCTGCAGTCGCACAATTCCGCTAAAAAGAAGCTCATCATACTGCGCCCAGGTCCAGGCCTGAAAGTTGGAGTTTTGAAAATCATCGTTTACACCGAAACCGTTTTCATTGGTACCGGTAGCATTTTCATCCACAAAAGCATCCACTATGTAGTTCCACTCATCCCCATCAAGCCTGAGCACACGGGCACCGCGCCCATTGCAGCCGCTGGTGCCGGTACCACCTGTGAAAAGAGTCAGTGTACCGGTAATGTCATTTGCAACAAGGTGCGTTGTGCTGGAACTCACCGGCAAGCCGTTTCTCTCCGGAAGCACCGGGCCCGGGCAGTCCTCATCAGCAATCGGGTTGCCATCGGGATCAAATCCGTGAAACAGGCCCAGGCTGTAGTCAGTCGTAGGCACCCAGGCAGTACCATCGCTTGTCTTCCAGATGCGCGACCCATCCACATAGTTAAGTCCCACAGTTGCATAAAGCTCACCGTTGAACACTTCAAGATCTACAATAGATTTATTCCAAATCTCGCCGAAACCCTGTTCTTCCTCCCCACACACAATGCTGTAAGCATCACCGATGCTGATTGCCGGCACTATATGTGCCGGCCGGCCGGGATCACCGGCAATCTGATGCTCCTCGCACAGGGTATCTTCATCCCCTGCTTTTTCATCCTGCTGAACTGTTAAGGCTGTGACAGTATTGGAAACGATATTAAGCAGTCGCAGGCCGGGGGCATCTGCTTCTGTAAGGCCGGTGCTGTTGGTAAATGCTGCTTCAACGCGCAGGATGCAGTTTTGCCAGGCATTGGTTTCCCAGGTTTTGGTATCATCACTAATACGGGCAGTAAGGTCATCATCCTCAGAGCAATCTGCAATATCAGTGATAGTGCCGGCTTCATCACTGTCAACACCAGGGGCCACAAGAGCCTGCCAGGTTGTGCCGTCAAACCGCCAGATTTCAAGGCCGATAGAGCCGTACAGCAGTGAACCCTGGTAGCCTGATGATACGGCCAGATACAGAGAGCCCTTAAACTCGATCAGATCACCCCAAATGTTCTGCATGAGATTATATTTTGCATCGGTAGTATTAAAACTGCCGGGTTTGACAAATCCGAAAAACTTGTTGTTGTCGGTAAGCCCTGCTACACTGACCTGCTCCCAGTCACCTGCAGCAGTTGTGCGCCAGATTTCAAACCCGGTTTCATCATTGCGGGTCACCGCATAGAGGCTGTCCTGAAACGGCAGCAGAGATACTACCGCCAAATTGTCTGCGTTGCCGAAACCGGGCGCGCTCACCCGCTCCCAGACTGATCCGTCTTCGGCGGTGACGGTTTCAAGGGCTTGAGGGATATTCTGTGAATGGACTTTTTCATATATGCCCATAAAAAAAAGCAGTGTGCCCAGAAATAGTAATGCATAATTTTTCATAATTATTTTCCTTTTACGGTTAATGAACACTGTTAAAATTTCTGAATCTATTAATATTTAGTATAAATCTAAATGTCAATCAAGTTATCAATTTGATTCTTGAATTGAGTAAAATTTTATAATATATTTTTAGAAAGGTATAATTTCATAAGAATTTAAGGGTATGGTTCGTTTTAAAAACATAGAAGAGCAGGCGCTTGGTGTCCTAAAAAAAAGTCTCAACCAAATGCTCGCAGACCGCTTGATAACTATAACAATTTTTGGCTCACGTGCCCGTGGAGACTTTAATACTGATTCAGATATCGATATTGCAATTATTGTACGGGATTTGACAAGAGAGCTTAAGAACCAGATCCTTGACCAGGTAGCTGAAATAGAGTTTGACTTTGTTATGCCGTTGTCTGTGCTGGTGTTCTCCGAGGAGGAATTTAATAATCTAAGAAAACGCGAGAGACGTCTGGCTTTGGACATACTGAAAGAGGGGATTCCCCTATGACTGATGAAAACATAAAAATAAATATACACGAAGAACTAAAAAGAGCATCTGATGTTTTCGATGCCGCTACAGTGCTTTTTGATAACGAGTTTATTAATGATGCTGTTTCAAGGTTGTACTATTTTTTGCTGTATAATATCCGTGCGCTGCTCTTATCTAAGGAACTCGAGCCCCGAACCCATGAAGGAGCCCTGCGGCTTTTTGCGCAGCATTTTGTAAAAACTAAAATCTTTAAAACAGATGATTCACATATATTTTCTAAGTTGATGAAATACAGAGAAGAAGCCGATTATAACCCTGCCTATGAATTCACAAAAAATGATTTCATCGAGTTAAAAAAAGATAGTGAGGGACTTGCTGTAAAAATAAAATTTTATTTAGAAGACAAAGGGTACTTTTAACCTGAAACTCCTTCAAACAAACTATTAAATCCAGAAAGGTGCAAAATGCGCGCAAAAAAAAATAAGAAAGGATTGCTGCTCTTTGCTGTGCTCCTCCTGTGTAACATTCATCCTGCTGCCTGCGACGCAGGGTCCGACCCCTATGCCTCGGCCAGACACCGCATGATCGAGCACGACCTCAAGGATCGCGATATAGTTGATCCGGTAGTGCTCAAAGCCATAGAAAGGGTACCGCGCCATATGTTTGTTGATGAAAACCTCAGGGGGCAGGCCTATAATGATCATCCTCTTCCCATTGGTGAAGGACAGACCATATCCCAGCCCTACATCGTGGCTTTCATGACCCAACACCTTAAGCTAAAAAAAAGCGACCGGGTACTTGAGATCGGCACCGGTTCAGGCTATCAGGCTGCGGTGCTGGCAGAAATAGCTGAACATGTTTATACTATCGAGATCGTAGCCCCTCTGGCAAAAAAGTCCGCAAAGCTTTTAAAGTCATTGGGCTATGATAATATAACGGTAAAAACAGGTGACGGGTTTTTCGGCTGGAAGGAACAGGCCCCCTTTGATGCCATTATACTGACCGCAGCGCCCGACAAAATCCCTCAGCCCCTTATTGATCAACTTGCCGAAGGCGGCCGCCTCATTGCTCCGGTCGGCACTGCTTTTTGGACCCAGAGCCTGGTGCTGGGCACCAAACAGGGGGGGGAATTTAAGATAAAAAACATCCTGCCTGTGCGATTTGTACCCATGACCGGCGAGGCACAGAAAAAGTAAGTTTAATTAACCGCAGACTGACGCCGACTAACGCAGAAATTCTAAGCGGGCGACTTGCCCGCTTAGAAAATGCAATCGCTGTGCGATATATTATAAATATTTTTGCATGAGAAATTAAAGGGCTAAAAGTATCGGTTTTGTATTATACTTCTGGCCTGAAAGGCCATAGCTGGTTTTTCTCCCGCAGTGTCGCGGGAGAAAAAAGTCCGCGCCCGTCTGCGTCTGTCTGTGGTTAATAAAAAGAGCTGTTCGGGTCGCACGGCTAAAAGTCGTAGATCCGACTGGAGGACCAGTGGATTTGTAAGTTAAACTAATTTGTGATGTGACCGTTCATGCTTCTCTGTTTATCGTTTACTATTCAGTCTTATTACGATTCTTCAAGATATTTTGTCAGATAGTCGATCGGCAGGGTGCCTTCCTTAAACGATTCAAAGAATGTTTCTTCATTTTTGGTCTTGGGATAATAACCGGTTTCAGGATTTATCTTAACAAAGACAATCCCTTCGGGAACCTCAAAAGATTGTACCGGCTCATCTTTCAACACGGTCTGCATGAAGTCAAGCCATACCGGGCTTGCTACTCGTGAGCCTGTTTCATGCTTGCCCAGCGGTCTTAAATCATCAAAACCAACCCACACCCCGGTAACCAGCTGAGGAGTATATCCAATAAACCAAGCATCCCTTTCATCATTTGTTGTGCCCGTTTTCCCGGCACACGGACGCTTAAGCGCACGCACACGCCGGCCGGTACCTTCCTCAACTACACTCTGCAACAGGGTTGTCATAAGATATGCTGTTTGCGGACTGAGGTGAGAGGTAAGCCGGGGATGGTTTTCTTGCACGATATTGCCGTCCCTGTCTAAAATTTTTACAATACTAGTAGGCTCAGCACTTACCCCCTGGGCACAAAAAACTGCATAGGCTTTAACTATGTTAAGCAATGACACACCACAGGTTCCCAGAGAAAGAGTAAGGTCCCGGTTGTATGATCCGCTCACACCTAATTGCT
This sequence comes from Thermodesulfobacteriota bacterium, assembly GCA_028278025.1. Lineage (GTDB taxonomy): Bacteria > Desulfobacterota > WTBG01 > CAIYCZ01 > CAIRTM01 > JANQFE01. Next base: position 17,179 of record JANQFE010000056.1, read on the forward strand.
CGGCATATTTAATGACATAATTCACCCCGATATCCTTAAGTATCTTGATAGTAATTATGTTGCGCGACTGTGTTAGTGCTTTTCTAACGGTTGTCGGCCCAATGAACCGCTCGTCATAGTTTTGCGGTTCCCAAAAAACATAATCACCTTCCTCATTCTTTACATCAAAAACAACCGGTGCATCGATAATAACACTTGCCGGAGTATAACCCTTATCAAGGGCAGCCGCATAGATAATAGGCTTAAAAGCCGAGCCGGGTTGTCGGCGGGCCTGCACTGCACGGTTAAATTGACTCTCCTTATAATCTCTGCCGCCAACCATTGCCTTGATTTGTCCGGAAAAGGGATCCATACATAAAAGCGCTGATTGAACTCGCGTAGTATTGTCTGAAACCTCTAAGCGCTTTTCATAGGCGGCAACTCCCCGGGCAACAGCTTGTTGGGCAGCCTCCTGCATGTGCATATCCAGAGACGTTTCGATGCGCAATCCTTCCTTGTATAAGTAATCAGCGCCGTATGTTCGCTCTATTGCCCTGCGGATGTGTTCTACAAAGTATGGTGCTTTTACATTATTTATTCTCTCAGAAGCAGTAAACTCAAGTGAAACATTTTCAACCTCCACCTTCTCACCCAAGGTAATATACCCCTGTTGCACCATTCTGGTGAGAACATAGCTTTGGCGCTGCTTGGCCCCCGTGAAGTTGCGAAACGGTGAATAGTTGCTGGGGGCTTTAGGGAGCCCTGCCAACAGTGAAACCTCTGCCAAATTGAGGTCTCGATTCGACTTGCCAAAAAAAACCTGTGCTGCTGCTTCAACACCATAAGCTCCATGGCCGAAATAAATCTGGTTAAGGTATAAGGTCAAAATATCGTCTTTGGATAAATAATGTTCAATTCTTCTGGCAAGAATGGCTTCCTTTATTTTCCGGGCAAAACTTCTTTCCGGTGTTAAGAGCAGTGATTTTACTATTTGCTGGGTAATGGTGCTCCCCCCTTGTTTTATTTCAAAAGATCGCAGGTTTTTAAATGCAGCCCGGAGTATACTCCAGAAATCAATACCCTTGTGTTCAAAAAATGTATCATCCTCAGCAGCAATAATTGCTTCTACAAACAATGGTGAGATATCCTCGAGCTGAAGTATATATCTTTTTTCAATAAAAAATTCCCCCATAAGTTCACCATCAACGGAATAGAGTTCTGTAACCAGCGGGGGCCTGTAGTCTTTGAGTGATGATATGCGGGGCAAATCGTAGCTGAAATAAATATAAGCGGCAGCAATACCGATAACAGGAATCAATACAATCAGAAGGATTGCAGTTGTAATATAGAGATGTTTTCTGTTGGCTCGTTTTCTATAACGCTGCATGATGATTAAAAATCAGAATTCGTTTGTCCTTTAAGATTTAAAATCGGCAATACAAGAGAGCATTTTTCTTTTTTCTATAGCCTTTGCAGTGCTCAACTGTGAGGCTACGCTTTTTGCAAAAGGCTCTAGTACTAACCGACAATTAAAACTGTGGAGTCGGAGGTTGCGCTCGCACCTGTTTGTGCAGCAAGGGCAGTGCGAGCCTCAGCCTGAACTATAATAATAATCGTTCCAGCGAGCATGTTGCCCGCAGCAAACAAGCAGGTGCGTGCCCAGCGTAAGCCCAATTTTAATTGTCCTCATGTACTAGTTGGTAAGAGGCTAAAAGAGAAAAACCAATTAAATAAGAATTACTTATCTTTTCTCCTGTTTGCCGCTTTGCCTTTTCACCTTATTTACTTATACAACAAGCTCAAACGCATTTTCAATGAAATCTACACGGGGGCCTTCCGGCGAAAACTGTATGGCGACCACATCAAATCGTGCATTTGTCTCTTCCAGGCGATGGCGCTGAATAAATTCTAAAGCAACCTGACAAATCTTTCTCTGTTTTTTTAATGAAACTGCCTCATGGGGAGCACCATATAGTTTTGTGCTGCGTGTTTTTACTTCAATAAAAGTAAGAATCTTTTTATGCTGGGCGATGATATCAATCTCACCAAAACAACACCGGTAGTTTTGATACAATATCTTATAACCCTTTTTTTTGAGGAATGTAAGGGCAATCTCTTCGCCCGCTTCCCCGAGCCTCTTTCTTTTTTGGGTCATGTTGAATTAACTGCCGCCATTATGAAGTAACTTTTTTAAAACTTTTTCTGTGTATAGGACAACTGCCATAAGCAGCAAGGGCCTTGAGATGTTCTCTGGTGCCATAGCCCTTATGCCCGGCAAAATTATAGCGGGGATAAAGGCTGTGGTATTTCCGCATAATAGAATCCCGTATTACCTTTGCCATTATTGAGGCAGCTGCAATTGTAGGACTTCTTGAATCTCCTTTTTTAATGGGTGTCTGGGGGATTGTTGTTTGAATAGAGTACGGTCCGTCAACAATTATATAATCAGGCTGTACGGAAAGTCTTGCAACAGCCATCTGCATAGCCCTAAGACTTGCTTGCAGTATATTAATACGGTCAATTTCATCAGGCTCAACAAGTGCCCAGTTCCATGCAACCGCATTATCTTTTATAATAGCAAAAAGCTCTGATCTTTTTTTTGCAGTGAGTTTTTTTGAGTCCTGTATTTCAGGGTGGTACCATTCAGGGGCAAGGATAACTGCAGATGCTACAACCGGACCTGCCAGCGGGCCTCTTCCGGCTTCATCAACTCCAACGACATGCCCATATCCTTGTTCATACAGTATCTTTTCAGGCCGGATCTGTGCATGAAGCAGAGAAGATAATGAAACATTCATAGGAAGTTACAGTGCAAAACGGTAAAAAGGAGTCATGGAGTTGCTGTACTATACATATCTAGAAATGCCAAACCGCCCAGACTGCATTGCACCTTATCAGTAGCAAGGGGAATAATTTTTTGTCATTGCAGGTTCGGCATGTAATATTTTCGTATAATTCACAGCAGGATATTATATTTCCCGTTTGGGCTTAATACGTGCTGCCTTACCTTTAAGATTACGTAAATAGTATAACCGTGATCTCCTTACCCGGCCGCGCTGGACTATCTCAATCTTATCAATTGATGGAGAATGAAGGGGAAAGATTCGTTCCACACCTATTCCATATGAAACCTTCCTTACCGTAAAATTTGACCGCACACCGCCTCTGCCCTTTCTTATCACGACCCCTTGAAAAACCTGAATTCTTTCTTTCTCTCCCTCCCGTATGCGAACATGCACTTTAACTGTATCGCCTGTACGAAAATCAAGGATGTCAGTGCGCATATGCTCTTTATCTATTGTCTCAATTATATTCATTTTTGAACTCCCGTTTTTCTAGATTTTCTAATATGTTCTAACAGTCCCTTGTCTTTATGAGTCAGATTAGCTTTTTGTAAAAGATCTGGTCTTTTGTGCAAGGTTCTTCTTAATGCTTCAGTTTTTCTCCATGTATCTATTTTACCATGGTCACCGGAGGTGAGCACCCCCGGAACCTCAAGCCCGCGAAACTTCTCGGGTCTTGTGTATTGGGGATATTTTAATAAGTTATTGGCGAATGTATCCTCAACAACAGATGTCATATCACCCACAACACCGGGAACCAACCGCGCTACCGCGTCGATGATTATCATGGCCGCCAGTTCTCCGCCGGTGATAACATAATCACCAATGGAGATCTCTTCATCTACAAAATTATGAACCCGCTCATCCACTCCTTCATATCTGCCACACACCAGCACAATGTGAGTATGATCACGCAATCGGCGGGCTTTTTCCTGAGTGAACACAGCTCCCTGAGGGCCGGTCAGTATCCTGTGTGTTTTTAAAGAGGCTTTTGTAACAGCTTCGATAGCTTTAACAATCGGTTCAACCTTCATAACCATTCCGGCCCCGCCGCCATAGGGCGTATCATCCGCTGTGCGATGTTTATCTTCAGTGTAGTTTCTCAAATCATGAACGAAAATGCGGATGAGCCCGTTCTGCTGAGCTCTTTGTATAATACTTTCCTGCAGTGGCGTATCAAACATCCGGGGGAACAGGGTAATTATGTCGAATTGAACCATATAACCATCCCATGCCCTGAAATACTGGTCGTGTCTATCCTCCTTGTGTAACCGCTCATAGCAAAACCCTCATTTGAGGCTTCTGTATGTTTCACAAAGCAGTCTCATCTTTGCACTGCCCGCTCTGTAATGAGGGTACAGAAAAAAAGACCTGTGCGGATTTAAAAGATGTTTGCCTATTCTTAATAAAATTTTGGCAAAGGAGTAAATACTCCCTTGCCAGTAAAAAAAATCTTTATTCCCCGATATCTGCAAAGGATATGCTTTACACGTAGCCCTTTACAGCAGAGCAGGTGTATGAATGTTTTAGTGTAGTAAGCCTTACTATTCTACAATTTCAAGGACTGCTCTTTTTCTATTTTTAGCAGATGCAGCAGACAGTATTGTTCTGATTGACTGTGCGGTTCTGCCGTGTTTACCGATAATTTTACCTAAATCCTCTTTAGAGACCCTCAGTTCGATAACTGAAGTCTGTTCCCCCTCAACTTCGCTCACTGATACATCATCCGGATTATCAACAAGTGCCTGTGCTATGTACTTTACTAAATCTTTCATACTAGCCTCCATAAGAAAAATAATTCAGTTTGTACTACAAAAATAACCTCTTAACGAAACAATTGTTACCCTTTAAAAACTCCCCCTTTCCTTAAAATCTGGCCTGCTGATTGCGTTGGTTTGGCACCCCGATTTAACCATTCCAACGCTTTTTCCTTTTTTATATCTATTTTAGCAGGATCTTTACCTGGATCATAGGTTCCTAAGATGTCTATAAACCTCCCATCACGTGGTGATGTTTTGTGAGCTACAACAACTCTGTAAAAGGGGGCTTTCTTTTTACCGTGCCGAGCAAGACGTATTGTAACAGCCATAAACGCAACCTCTCTATATATTAATTAGACTAGCAAAAAATTTTTAAAAATACTATTTCAAGAATTTTTGAAATTTTTCAAAAACTTTAGTTTATATGTATTTAGAAAATTTTGTCAAGTGAAATTAATAAAAAAAGTGCCTTGAAAACCACTAATCCATATGCTAGTTTTTTATATTAAATTTATATTTATATTATTAATTATTTTTTATAAAAAAATTTTTTACATGACAATACAAACTTCCACAATTCATATAAAAACCACAGATGCAACCGATATTATTGATATAAGCAGGCAGACTGAAAAAATTGCCTCCCGGGCAGCGTTATCAGAGGGTCTTGTACACCTGTTTATTGCAGGTTCAACAGCTGCACTGACAACAATTGAATATGAAAGTGGTGCTATACATGACCTCAAAAAAGCAGTAGAAAGGCTGGTCCCGCACAACATTACCTATGAACACGACCAAAGATGGGGCGATGGTAATGGATATGCCCATGTAAGGGCGGCCCTGCTTGGGCCATCACTCACGATTCCACTGGTTAATGGAAAATTGCTTCTGGGCACTTGGCAACAAATCGTCCTGTGTGATTTTGACAATCGACCAAGAACAAGAGAAATAATAGTTCAGATTCATGCCTCCGCCTGAAACACCGGTAATGCTTTTCTTTTTTCTTTTATACTAATCATCTACTTATTAATTTTAAAATAGATAATATTTTATATAAATTTTATGAAAAACACATCAGAGAAAAAAGATACTTTTACTGAAAAACTAAATTTTGACGATATAGGTTACATTAAAATCCTTTGTGGTGAACATGACCAAAATTTAAAAACAATTAGCAATAGCCTTAATGTAACCCTAAGAGCTAAGGGAACCGAACTTAGGCTTAACGGAAAAACAAAGCAACCGCTCTTACAGGCAAAAAAACTCCTGCAGGATTTATACTTCATTGTCGAAGCCGGCTACAGGCTGGCTCCTATCGACGTTGTGCATGCCCTTAAAATGTTTTCTCAGGATTCACCAATGCACCTTAAGGATGTTTTTTTGGATACTATTATGATTACGGCCAAACAAAGACCGATAACCCCTAAAAGCTTTACCCAAAAGGCATATGTTGATGCCATGCGAAACTATGATATAGTTATAGGGATAGGACCGGCAGGTACAGGCAAAACCTATCTTGCAATGGCAATGGGTATTGCTTCATTTATGAAAAAGGAAGTCGATAGGATAATACTGACACGACCTGCAGTAGAGGCCGGAGAAAGACTGGGATTTCTGCCGGGTGATATGTTTGAAAAGGTAAATCCGTACCTGCGGCCTCTGTATGATGCGCTTCATGACATAATGGATATCCAGAAGGCTTCCGAGCTGATGCATAAAGGAATTATTGAGGTGGCCCCGCTTGCTTTCATGAGGGGAAGGACCCTCAATGATTCTTTTGTTATCCTCGATGAGGCCCAGAATACCACTTCTGAGCAGATGAAAATGTTTCTTACACGGTTGGGGTTTAATTCAAAAGCAGTTATTACCGGTGACATTACCCAGGTAGATCTGCCTTCCGAGACAATTTCCGGGCTGGTAGAAACACAAAAAATTCTTTCAAAAATCAGGGATATTCAATTTGTGTTGTTTTCCGAAAAAGATGTGGTGCGGCATCCCATTGTTGAAGAAATTATAAAGGCCTATGATCTTTTCTCATCCCGTGAGCAGAAACAATGAAAACTACTATACTAAAATACATTACACCACCAAAGAAGAAAAAAGTATCTAAAATAGAGGATATCAAGAAACCTCCTCTTTTCATTAAGCCTATTGCCAGACCTTCAGATTACAGGCTGCTTGTCTGTATGCTTCTGTCCGCTGTTATCGCACTGCTACTGGCACCAAAACTGATTGTACCCACCTATAACTATCAGCCCGGAGATATTGCCAAACATAATATTTGGGCACCTCAGGACTTTTCCGTTGAAGATACGGAAACATCTGAGAAAAGGAAAACACAAAAGGCCGAATCGGTGTTGTCCGTTTATGACTTCAATTCACAGGCGGACGATGAACTGGAAAAGAGGATAATGAGTGCATTTGATGTCATGCGGGCCGCTCTGGAAAAGTATCCCAAGCAGGCCCGCACGCCGTTTGCCGGGGAGCACAAACCACAATTGCAAACCCTGCTTAAAATTCAAATAAGCGATAAAGATTTTAATCTGCTCGAAAAAAGAAAGTTCAAGAAAGAAATCGAAGACTACCTGATTGAGCTCGTGTTTCCGCTTACCCAGCGAGAAATTGTCATCTCAAAGGAGCAGCTGTTCAAAGAGCGCGGACGCGGTATCGCGCTGCGGGATGTACACACCGGAGAAGAGACAATAGTTGATGATTTTTCTTCTTTAATAAATTTAAAGGAAGCCCAGAAACTACTCAAGCGAGATGCACGTAACATTTTAAAAAATGTGCGTCTTGACGTGCGCAGAACCCTTATAAATCTTGCAACCCAATTGATTGAACCCACTATTACATTTAATAAAATCGAAACAAATGGGCGCAAGGCTGCTGCAGTTCAAGAGATTAGCCCCCTGTACTATAATGTTAAAAAAGGGGAGATCATTGTTCGCGAAGGTGCAAAAATTAGCGAATCGGCCCTGGTTAAACTAAAAGCAATTACAAGCCTGGAGGTAAAAAGAAATATTCTCTGGGCCCTGGTTGGATACTTCTTGCTTTCTTTTCTGTCTCTGCATATTCTGTATCGCTTTACGCTAAACCACCTCAACCGGACCTCATTAAGTGTCATTACACAAAGGGATTTTATTTTTCTCAGCGTCATCATTATTTTCAGTTTTCTGGTCATAAAATTCAGCATCACCAGCGCAAAAGTATTCAGCAAAGGCTCTACAGCACTTCCTCTGGAATCTTACTTCTACACAATACCGTTTGCCTTTACGGCAATTGTAGTCAGTGCCGTTTTATCGCCACAGATTGCCGTTATCAGTGCGATACTGGTTTCAATTCTCTTCTGTTTTTTACTGGACAACCGTTTTACTTTTTTCATTTTTTCTTTTATCAGTGCTATTGCTGCTGCGCAGGAGGTCAGTCAATCCAGGGAAAGGAAAACAATAATCCGGGCCGGACTTATTGTGGGAGCGGTAAATGCCGTTCTAATACTCTCTTTTCATTTAATTTCCGGTGAGATACTAAGAATTGAAATCCTTATCAGTATGGGCTTTGGTTTTCTGGGTGGTGTTCTTTCAGCAGTGCTTGCAACGGGCATTATTCCCATCATTGAAATTTTATTCAACTATTCCACCAATATTAAGATGCTTGAACTGGCAGACCTCAACCAACCGGTACTGAGGCAGCTTTTAATCACCGCCCCGGGAACATACCATCATAGCATTTTAGTCGGCATACTGGCCGAGGCTGCTGCAGAAGCAATTAATGCAAACCCGCTGCTTGCCCGTGTGAGCTCCTATTATCACGATATAGGTAAAATAAAAAAACCGCTTTATTTTGTTGAAAACCAGAAGGAAGGCGAGAATAAACACGACAAACTCCTGCCTACCATGAGCAGCCTCATTCTAACAACGCATGTAAAAGACGGAGGAGAAATTGCCAAACAGCACCGGCTTGGAAAACCCATCCAGGATATTATTTCTCAGCATCACGGCACAAGTGTAATTACATATTTTTACCAGAAAGCAAAAGAAATGCAGGATGGAAGCGGCCAGCCGATCAGTGAAAAGGATTTCAGGTATCCCGGTCCAAAGCCCCAGACCAAAGAAGCCGGCATTGTAATGCTGGCAGATGCTGTGCAGGCTACCTCAAAAACCCTTTCAGACCCTACCCCGGCCAGAATTCAGGGTATGGTGCAACGCATTATCAACAATATTTTCGTTGATGGGCAGCTGGATGAATGCGAGCTCACGTTAAAAGACCTCCACCTTATTGCGGAAAATTTTATTAGAATATTAAACGGAATCTTCCACTCCCGCATAGAATATCCTGACACAGCCGAGAAGGAGACCAATGGCAAAGATCTGGATAAAAAACCAGCAAAAACAGATAGTGATAGATCTGCGTCTGATAAAACGGATGGCGAAAAAGATCTTGGAAGAATTGGGATTGCAAAATCCAGAAATAAGTCTTCTGTTACTGGATGACCTTCGGATTACCCAGCTCAATAAAGACTACCTTAACCGCAACCGCCCCACCGACGTAATTTCCTTTCCCATGCACGATGACTCCTTCCCCGAGGTTCAGCCGCAACTCCTGGGGGATGTGGTTATATCTGTGGAGACCGCCGCTCGACAGGCCCTGCAAAACCAGTGCACCCTGCATGAAGAAATCCTGGTCCTTTTAATACATGGCATCCTGCATCTTCTGGGGTATGATCATGAACAAACTGCCCGTGAAAAAAAAAGAATGCAAACCAAAGAAAAAGAATTATTAAAAAAGGTAACCATAAGCAACAAAAACCGGAAAGCACTGAAAAGCTGACCGGTTATTACTCTTATAGCCTGCAAAGACAACATTTTTAGCTTGCCCTTACCTGCCACCCATGTTAAAAATAGTGCCTTTTTGATAAGACACATTATATATATCAACGGAGAAACAGACATGCAGCTTAATGAACAGACCATCACCAGGGCCATTATTGAAACATACAATCAGAAACTTATAGACAACCTTGCCGTAGATGTTGCGATTGCCGGCGGAGGCCCGGCAGGTCTTGTCTGTGCCTATTATCTTGCACGCAAGGGGTGCAAAGTGGCTTTGTTTGAGCGCAAACTGAGTATTGGCGGCGGTATGTGGGGCGGTGGCATGATGTTTAATGAAATTGTTGTGCAAAAAGATGGAAAACGAATTCTGGATGAGTTTGAGATTGCAACCAAAGAGTTTGAAAGGGGCTATTACACCGCTGATTCAATCGAAGCAGTAAGCACCCTGTGCTCCCGGGCAGTCCAGGCAGGGGCTACGCTGTTCAATTGCATCAGCGTTGAGGACGTTATTATCAGATCAAAAAAGGTAACCGGCCTCGTAATAAACTGGAGTGCTGTTGAGATGGCCGGACTTCATGTTGATCCCTTATGTGTTGAGTCCCGGTTTGTAGTTGATGCAACCGGGCACCCCATTGAAGTCATAAAAATAATTGAAAAAAAAGTAGATCTAAAACTTCTTACTAAAACCGGTAAAGCCTTGGGGGAAAAGTCGATGTGGGCCGATGTGGCCGAAAAGGCAACCCTGGACAACACCAAGGAGGCTTTCCCCGGCGTATACGTGGCAGGCATGGCAGCCAATGCAACCTTTGGAAGCTTCCGTATGGGTCCCATTTTCGGCGGAATGCTCCTCTCAGGAGAAAAAGCCGCCAAGCTCCTTCTGAAACGGATGCAAAAATGAGGCTTTATATCACACAGTACATGCGAAAAATATTTTGAGGCCGTGCCATAACAGCTTCAGCTATGGAGCCTCCTTGACAACCCTGTTTTTCAGTGTTCCGATACCCTCGATTATTACCTCGACAACATCACCGACCTGCATGGGTCCAATTCCCGAGGGGGTGCCGGTGGCTATTACATCCCCGGGCCACAGGGTCATTACGTGGGAAATAAAGGAAACAAGGTAATATACCGGAAAAATCAGATCACTTGTAAAGGCAGATTGTCTTTTCTCGCCGTTCAGAACTGTTTCAACAAGCACGTTGTGCGGGTCAAGATCAGTTTCAATATAAGGCCCTATAGGTGCAAAACTGTCAAAGCTTTTACTGCGGGTAAATTGGCCGTCTCTTTTTTGCAGGTCCCGGGCCGTAACATCATTAAAGCACGTGTACCCCAGAACATACCGGGGAGCATCCTCAATGCTGACGCACCTGCAGCTTTTGCCGATAACAACTCCCAGCTCTCCCTCATAATCTATCCGCCGTGACATTGCAGGATACCGGATAGGCTCCATGGGCCCGATAACCGCAGTAGACGGCTTCATAAACAATAAGGGCTCCTCCGGGATTTTCATACTAAGCTCTTGGGCATGAGAGCGATAGTTAAGCCCGATTGCAATAATCTTTGAAGGCACACAGGGGGGCAGTAGTTTTACTGCATGCAATGAGATATTGGTATGCAGAATTTCATATTCAGAGAAAATATCACCTTTTATTTCCTGCAGATTGTCTCCTTCAACAACTGCACAGGCAGGCGTACCCTCGTTGTTAAAACGGACAAACTTCACAATATCGCTCCTTATAACAGGTAATGCTTTTTTTGAAAAGCTGTATGCAGATCTGAAATTGTTGGTGATAAAATTCTTAGAGTCATCTCATGGTTATTTATACATATCAGGCAGGTCAGTTAGACTTTAATTTTCTATTGCGGATGTCTTTTACTATATCTTCACGCTTTAAGTGATTAAGGGGGTCGGGCCCTGAAGTTTGCAGGATGTTCTTCAGATAGTTTCTCTGTCTTTGTACTGCTTTAGCATATAAATCCTCGTGGATACCCCATCGCTTGCTGAAATGTGGCAGCATGAAGCGATCAGCCCCGGCCAGTTTTTTTTCGAAACGCTGGGTTATTGAATCATAAAACCCGAGCGTTTTATGCAGAAGGTCAAGTTCGTTCTTAAATTCACTAACCTTTGCTTCCCGGAATTCCTGATAGAGAAAAAGCAGTTTTTCAAGGTAAATACGGTCGGCCATTTGCGCTATAAGATCAGCCACTGCAAGCATTTTACCAAGCAATTCGACAGAGTGTGAAGGAAATGAAATGACAGCTATATCCACTGCGAGATCGGTGCAATGGATCATGGTACAACCGGCAGCAATTTCTTCATCACAAAGGCCATGTTCTGAACCGTGGCGTTGAAGAAACTCCATGCTTCTTTTGACATGAGTATAGGTATACTTGCCACCAGTGCCTTGCCTATCCTGTTCCTCCTGAATATACCCGACATCGTGATAAAGCGCGGCTATTAAACCTACGATAATATAACGGTCTGAGAATGCCTCTCCTGTTACTGTTGCCCCATGAATCAAACGGGCCATCGCAATGAAGGTATCGGTTATATGACGAAAATCATGATACTCGGTATTACATGCCTGATAACCCGGGTAACGGCCCTCATACAGGCACAGGGCCTTCTCAAACGCCCGCGTTACCGGATCTTGATCAAACGCTGGAGAAATAAGCGTAAGAGTAGTTTTCACCTCATTGAGAACCGCCTGGGGTGAATTCATAGCAACAAGATCTGCAAGTTGTCTGTCAGTCGCAAGCTTTTCCACAGCAATTCGGCTCCTTTGAACTAGAGCATTTCCCTTTTTCCTGATAGCCCTTGAGTACTGCACAGGCTGATGTGATAAGAGCATCTGCAGCGGTGCGAGCAATGGACGATATAGTAACTTCCGGATATTCCAGCGAGCACATCGCCGCAAGCGGTCGAACCGCATCAGCCTGTGCAACCTCAACCGTGAGGCTACACTTTTTTGCAAAATGCTCTAATAACCAAACCGTAACTTATAATTAGTTAACGGCATGGCTAAATATAAAATATTTTCTATAACTTATCAAGTTCGACGCAATATGGTTAAACATTCTTTTAACAAAAGTATTTTTATTGTCTTCGGCCATTGATGCAACAAAATTTACGGCTAATTATAAAAAAAAGCTGTTTAGAGTATTTCTCTTTTTTCTATAGCCCTTGAGCACTGCCAAGGCTGAGGTGGTAAGAGCAACTGCGGCGGTGCGAGCGATGGACGATATAGTAACTTCCGGATATTCCAGCGAGCACATAGCCGCAGGCGGTCGAACCGCAGCAGCCTCAACTGTGCGGCTACGCTTTTTTGCAAAATGCTCTAGAAAAATCTAGAATAAGGCAATCTAAATGGCAATTACGTATCGGAGAACCTTAATACCTTTTTAAGGTTAGTTTTCTGGTAAAACGACCTTACTTTAATGAGTTGTTTGAAAGATTTTCCGAAGACGTGCAAGACCCTTTAGTACATTTGAAAGAATTTTCAAATTGCCCACAGGTATAAATGTAAAAAGAAGTAAACCCTCTCTAAAATGAAGTTTTTGAACTGTTTCTGCGGTGAAAGTTCAAAAAAACCTGGTAATCATAAAGGCGGGAATGTAATAATATGAAGGGCCTCACTTTTTTCGATATCAAGTTCCAGGCTGTCATTTCTGATTCCCAGGGCAAGCTTCCCGGTTGCTCGTGCACCTGCCATACCACAAATATCTCTCATAATTTCAAGTCCTCTTGCCAGGATTGATTCAGGAGCTGCCGGAAGCATGTGTTCCCCCTCTGCAGCAACTACCAGTACCGGGGCACCCATTTCCATAACTATTTTCTGAGCTCTGTTTTCAAGAGCCTCAATAAGAACTAGCGCAATATATTTTAAACAGGCTTCATCACTATCAACATTTTCATCCAGCTTCCAATCATTATCTGCCCACTGAGTCAATGCATCTTTCGGATTGATTTCAAGATGACAATCAATTAAACCCTGCAGTTTTGCATGATCACTTCCTGTGTCTTTCATAGTATCCTCCTCAAAGTGTTTAAAACGTGTATAGCGCTTATATTATTTCCAGACTGTGTTATCATATATATAGGGGTTGTGGTGGTGTCAATAAAAAAACGGTCAGGTTCGACCAAAGAGCAGTAAAATTTTATTTTTCTGGTTGAAATGAGCCATTAATAGAATCTGAAAGCGCCCCCGGGAATAAATAAAATAAGGTCCGAAGTTTTTATAACATTCTGTAATTCTATTGTTTTTTTGCACACAGTGTTTTTAACTATATCTTAATAGTAGGTGGTATATTACTTGCTGTATTCTGTAATTAATCGTGTTCATAAGGTTATATAACTATAAGGAACGTAACACTTATGAAAGAAGCACTTAAAGAAGTAGTTCTCTACGTATCAACAGTATTTGTTATTGTCATGCTTCTGGCTCAGTTTCTAATGCTGGGCATATAAGCAGACGACAAATAAGTACAGCCTACCGAAGGTTGACAAGGAAATCATTGGTGGCATCAAAAATGATTTCCTGCTGCTCTTCAAGTGTAATACCGGCTGGATTATCACTGCCCAGATCCTCACATTCAACCCAGCCAAACTGAGCATGATTACCCCCTTCAATTTCAACCCAGATAGTATCATCGGGAAGATGCTCGCGTGATTTTTCAATATCCTCTCCTGTAGCCAAACCATCATGTGTACCGTATATTGATATGACTTTCACATCCTCCCGCTTGAGGCTGAAAATTCTTGATGGATAAGCAGCCCACAGGACAACACCGTCTACACTCCACGTGTAAAACTTTGCATATCTGCATGACATCGCCCCGCCAAGGGAATGCCCTCCTATGGCCCAGCTGTCAATGTTTCTATAGTTGCGGATGATGTACAGTGCTCTGCGGCTTCCCAGAACCGCCAGATCAAGGGGCATTGAAATAATAACCGTAAAAAAGCCTTCCGCAGCCAGGCTATGCGCTGTGGGTGCATACGCCCGGGGGTCTGCTCCTCCACCCGGGTAAATAATAAATCCTGTTGTTGGATCTGAGTTTTTGGGAACAAAAGCAAAATAATTATCTTGCCACTTATTAACATACACCTCCTGCACCTCAACATCATCATCTGATTCCAAAGCATCAAATACTTCAGGTCGCAGTTCACAAGCTCCCGCCGGATACATCAAACCACCAGCCAGGCTTGCAGCTATAAAAATAATACTCATTAAAAGTAACCTGTACCTTTTCATCATACAGCCTCCCTTGAAATATGAATATTTAATCATCTAACTGTTTTATAACAATTATTCAATTATTAAAAGAACAGGCCGATATTAAATTAATGTATCATTAATTTCCCAATGGGAGTTCCATGGAAAACGTTAATGCATTAGAGCAAAAGATTCAAAAACTGGAACGCACTGTCATGGTGCTTGAGGCAAAGCTCGAAGAACTTGACATGTGCTATGCGCTGTTGCTGCAAATAGTTGAAAAAGAGCTTGATTCAGGGTCTCTAAAGCTTAACATGTGCTGCTTTGAAAATTGAACGTTCAGACATCTAACGGAACTGCTGACTGATTACTTTACAAAATGATATTTTGGGGTACCAGATTGATCTCAAAAAGCTGCGGCCACAGCTTGCCGGTCACAAACAACCGATCTGATTCTGTATCATACGCAATACCGTTGAGAACATCAACAGGCTGTTCTGAGCTATCCTCAGCAAGGAGCCCGGTCAGGTCTATCCAGCCAGTCACCCGGCCTGTGTGGGGATCAATACGCGCTATAAAGTCTGTCTGCCAGACGTTAGCATAAATTTCTCCCTGGATATATTCCAGCTCATTCAGTCTGGTTACGGGGCCTCTGCTGTCATACACATAAACAAGGGAAACTTCCGCAAATGTCTCCGGATCAAGAAAATGCAGTACTGAAGTTCCGTCACTCACTATCAGGTGAATTCCATCATGGGTAATACCCCAACCCTCATATGAATATGAAAATTGCTGAAGCTGCTCAAAAGTTTTTTTATCATAAACAAATCCTACCTGTGATGTCCAGGTTAGCTGGATGATATTTTCGTTAAAAATAGTTATCCCTTCCCCAAAATACTGCTCATCAAGCTCAAGCTGCTGCAGGATAACTCCCGTTGTCAGTTCAACCTTGCGCAGGGTGGAGCTGCCGCGCAGACCGGTTCCTTCATACAAAAAACCATCCTCAAAAACCAAGCCCTGGGTAAAAGCTGCAGGATCATGCGGGTATATGTTTACAACCTCAAAAGAATACACAGGGGTATTATGGGGCACTGAAACATCACAGCTGCAGAGCATAACCGCTGTCAGGGCAATGCACAGAAGATAATTAATATTTTTTTTCCTGACTCTGCTCCAATACATTACAAGGCCCCGGAGGCAATTTTTATATGTAGCATTACCCGCAATCAGATGTCTTAGCGAAGCAGTAGCGGCCCTATATAATCACTGTACCCGGATATCCTGCCCTTAGATCCCCTGACAGGTGCACCCCTGTTCCTGAGTTTTCCAGTGTCACGAATAGCAGCGGCAAAATGATCAACCGTATATGCAGCTGCTTTTGCTAACTGCTCAAGGACCATTTCATTAATATTATCTATATCATCACACTGCCTGTGATAGCAGGGGTCATACGGCTCATCCTGCGCTCCGCCATACTGAAGAAATTGCTGAGCACTTTTTTTGCCATTGGCCCCGGAAAACAGTCCTCCAACCGGAACACCCGCCCGTTCAAAAGGGGTATGATCCGACCTGCCGCTCAGGTTTATGGATTCAGCACTCAAAAGGTTTTTGTCAAAGTACTCATAAAAAATCTGTTCGATTTCTTCTGAGCCCTTAGGCCGTACACTGCCTGATTCACTTCCGTCACCATCATATACAAAGCGAACATAATTTCGTGAACCAAGCATATCAAAATTCAGGTAAAGCCCGATATCCTGCAGTTCTTCTTCACCGAGCTGCTCAACATAATAGGTCGACCCCAGCAGGCCCAGTTCCTCTGCACCCCAGAAAGCAAACCGTACCCTGTTCTCAGGCGGGACACCTCGATCATACATTTGAAGGGCTATTTCAAGCACAGCAGCAACGCCGCTGCCATTATCATTAATGCCCGGAGTATACACCGAATCAAGATGGGCACCAATCATTACAATAGAATCCTGCCGTCCGGCAGAGCTCTCGGCAAGCAGATTACTGGTTTTGCGCTCTTCATTCACAACCGCCACGTTCATACTGATGCGCACCGCATCCTGCAGGGTCAAATGGTAGAGCTCTTCACCCACACCGTAGGTAGTAAATACAACCGGAATTGCAACCTCGGAATCCGTTCCCAGAGTAAAAGCGCCGAGCCCCTGACGTCCCTCCTGCCCTTCATTATAGATGATGACCCCCACCGCACCGGCTGCCTCCGCCAGTTCAGCCTTAAGACTGTTGGAACATGAGCCGCGCTGGATCAGGGCAACACGTCCCTCTGTAATACTTTCTGCGTTTTTTAAAAAATCATCTTCCTGACATCCGCTCGTCGACGAGTCAGGCTCAGTCCCGGGAGGCATAACAACATCAATGGCAACAATCTCAGCATCGACCACACTGCCGCTTTCTGAATATGTCACAACAGTAAAATCTTCATTATACGTGTATTGTTTTTCTTCAGGATACACAAGATGCAGGGTTGAACCATCCAGTTCTTCAAAATACCTGAAGGAAAACTCCTGTTGCTCAAGTATATATTTAGATTGCAGCTGCTGCTTTACATATTCCAGAGAGGCAGCATATCCTGGGGTTCCAGCTGCCCGGTTGCCGTCATGATCTTCGGCTATGTGGTTTAATTCCTGCAAGTGGCTGACAATATTTTCAGCCGTTATACGCTCTGCCAGGCCTGCGTCATCACCTCCTTGATAACAGGCCCCCAGAGCAAACACCAGCAGAGCCGGGAAAGAATATATAATTTTTAGAAAAAATTTTCGCATGTAATTAAAATAACAGGACCTTATCAAAGGCACTATACAACAGTAAGTGTTATTTTCTTAACCAATCGATGGCTCTCTGTACTATTTTGTCATAGACCTCTGCCGGGCTGCTTTGAGCAGATTTTGGCAGATTAAACGAATGGTCACAAAGCCAGCACCATGGGCTATAATTATACCAGTACCTTTTCCGGGCTGATGTTGGTCAGGTACTGCGACAACAGCCGACACCTGCTCTGTTTCTCCTACGGGAATAGTTACTCTGGTTAGATGCATTGCTTTGATACAAATGTATTTCAGGTTATGCACCACAGCATTTTTTATGTTTTTTGCCGCTGCCACACGGACACGGCTCATTGCGCCCTACTTTAGGAGTGGGTCGAATATACTGCTGCGGTTTTATAGTCTCGGCGTCCTTGAAAAACCATGTATTATCCTCTTTTATAAATGATGCCCGCTCGTGGTGTATTTTTTTTACCCCTTTCTCGGAATAATGGGCAATAAACTCAACCTGGCCTTCACTATCATCGGGTCCCCCGTCATTAGTTTCAATGACCTCAAGTTTATGCCATTCAGAATTGCGGGACCAGTTGCGCATGCTCTTTTCATCGCTGTCTTTGCGCAGCTCAGGATGGGTTGTCTGCAACAGGTATGCTATTTCTGTTTTTGCATAGGCACAGTATCGCGAACGCATCAGCTCCTCTGCTGTGCCGGCCGAACGTGTTCCTTTGATTAAGGGTTCACAGCATTCACTATAGCTCTGGTCTGATCCGCAGGGGCATTGGTTCATATGTTTCTCCTTTATGTAGCTTTAATTATTCACGCTTTTTTTATCGTCTTTTTCTTTGCCTTCTTCTGAGCAAACAGCTCGCAGGGTTTTCGATTACATCTCCAGGTACCCATTTGTTTGACCATTATTTTATATACTTTCAGCCTGCGTGGGCTATTAGTCGGAAGACCATAATATGACCTGTTTGTTACCTCCTCTAAAACACCTTCAACAGCTACTGATGTACAGGGAATTTTTAGATCAGTAATTTCCCAGCGTGGTTTGCAAATAGTAAAACAAACACTGTTATTGCGGTTGATATACGTTGCTTTTCTTCCACCGTCAGACATCCCCAGCAGTATGGTCCTGCGCTTGTACAGATAACCCATGGGCAGGGCATAGGGGGTATCTCCCTGCATTGCTAATATTCCATGGCGGTTCTCTTTGATAAATATTTCTGTCTGCTGTTTGGTTAACTTTTTACTGACAGCCATATATTTCTCCTCTTGTACATAGAGTATATACTAGAGTATTTCTCTTGTTTCTATAGCCCTTGAGCACTGCCAAGGCTGATGTGGTAAGCGCAACTGCGGCGGTGCGAGCGAGGGACGATATGGTTAATTCTGGATATTCCAGCGAGCACGTAGCCGCAGGCAGCCGAACCGCATCGGCCTTGGCAGCCTCGACTGTGAGGCTACGCTTTTTTGCGAAATGCTCTAGCTTCTGTAATCCTGGTTTTGAGAACTCCGGCTGTGTATAACCATAACCGGACAGGGGGCCTGATGCAAAACCCCTTCACTCACACTACCAAGCAGCAGGTCATGCAATGCACTGTTTCCGTGGGAACCCAGCATAATCAATTCTGCCTTGAACTGACGTGCTTCCTGGAGAATCTTATCCACGGTATCACCCTGAAGGAGGACTGCTTTTGCATCTATTCCCTGGGCACGGAGCCGGTCTTTGTAGTCGTTCAGATGCCGGTAAAATTCAGCCCTCTTCTGGGGCATATCCTCCCGTGCATACTCCGGGCCTGGTTTGTAGCTGGCCAGTTCAGGCTCCTCGGGTTCAATATGCAGCAGGCAGATACTTGCCTTTAGTGCACTGCCCAGTTCCCGGGCCTTATCTACAAGCGTTTCGGTTATGTCAGAAAAGTCAACGGGGACTAAAATATGTTGTATCATAACTCCTCCTTACCACGTTGCTTTAATTATATCCGCAGATGCTTGTTCTAACCTGGAGCATTTCCCTTTTTGCTATAGCCCGAGAGCACTGCGAAGGCTGAGGTGGTAAGAGCAACTGCGGCGGTGCAAGCGAGGGACGATATGGTTAATTCTGGATATTCCAGCGAGCACGTAGCCGCAGGCAGCCGAACCGCATCGGCCTTCGCAGCCTCGACTGTGAGGCTACACTTTTTTGCAAAATGCCCTGGTATACCAGTTGATTTGACCTGCAAACGTATACAGCCTGCATTCATGCAAATATGGCTTTTGACTGCTTTTTAACACAAGAAAGAGTATAGCATGAAAATAAATCTTGTAATAGAATAAATACCTGTCTAAGCTAATACTGACCGACAATTAAAACTGTGGATTCGGAGGTGGGCTCGCACCTGTTTGTGCAGCAAGGGCAGTGTGAGCCTCAGCCTGAACTATAATAATAGTCTTTCCAGCGAACATGTTGCCCGCAGCAATCAAGCAGGTGCGAGCCCACCTTACACCCAATTTTAATTGTCCTCATGCACTAATAGCATGTGTAATGCTTAATTTGCGTCCGCTCAGGCAGAGAAAATAACTGTACACCAACAGTAAAAATTGTGATATAAGATCAAAAAAGAAGTTCTGGAACAAGGAGATGCACGCATGGATAAGTTGCTACCGGCAATAGCACTCATACTGTGTCTGGGGATCATTCCGGCAACCGCTCAAAGCGCCCAGCATGATCAAGATAACGCCACTACCGGCATAAGGCCTTCTGAGCGTTTTGGCAGAGGAATAATCAATATAGGCTCATCTCCTTTAGAACTTCCGGCACAGATGTATATACGAGCGGTCTATCAAAATGATAATAAGGGTAATGCTTTTGCAGTGATTGGCGGTTTCATCGAGGGAATCCCTATGGGGCTCATATATTTTCCCTGGAGGCTTACCGCGGGCCTGTATGATGTGCTGACATTTCCCTTTAAAGGATGTAATGCAAGCATTATCACACCGGAATATCTATCATTTTCAACCAAATGGCTCGAAAAAAAATCATCCTGTGATTATGCTCAACAATAATAACAGGAAAAGCACTCTGCTAAATAATAATCACCCCCCGGTTTGATGGACTTATTTAAGCATTCTTTCCTTTCTGATCTATAATCCTGAGCATAACTTCCCGTGCAACAGCATTCCTGCAATGGGCTGTGCAGCGTTCAAGATCTTCAACGCTGGCACAATGGCCCGGACATTCATCGCTGCCGGCCTTTAGGTCTGCATGGGCCGGGCCATCATATAAATCGAGAAAGCTGCTGACATATACAGCAAGAGTGCTGTTACATGCTGTATGCACTGGAATATGATTGAACAGATAAGCTCCTTTATTGAAATCTTTAAAATCGGCCATAAACCCAATAACAGATATGGCCGGATCATTGACAAATTCATCACGGGTTCTCCATTCATAACCGCATTTTGGACACACTTTAAATGCTCCAGCCATTTGTTACCTTTCCTGGCAAGTAATCTCCCTCACCCATAGAGCAAGACTTTATAAAACAAATTAACCGCAGAATTACGCAGACGATCGCGGATTTTTTCTCCCGCGACACTGCGGGAGAAAAACCATCTATGGCCTTTCGGGTCAAGGACCTAATTGGGAATACAAGCCCTGAAATTTCCTAAACAAAACTGCTTCTATATCGCGCAGCGATTGCATCTTCTAAGCGGACAGGTCGTCCGCTTGGAATGTCTGCGTCAGTCTGCGGTTAATAATTATTCTTCTCGTAAACTCTTAGTATTCAGTTTAAAATATTACTACAATACGTTATAAAATGCAGATATCTTCTCCAGCAGCACAGCCGGAAGAGGTTATCATACCAAGAACTATGTACCCAGAATTTTGAGAAGAGTCTCTTTGAAATGCCCAAGATCAAGGGGCTCAACTTCAATAGGCACCTGCAACAGGTCAAAAAGGTTCAGAATTTCTTCATCGCTGACAGGATTGATCCCCGGGTCCAGCAGAAGTATGCGGTCGTAGCGTCCATGCTGGGTGCGCATGTCGGTTGCATCCCATCCCAGAGGTGATGAGAGGCCCGGCCATGACCTGACCCAGCCCGGTGTTATAAGCATGGTCCGGTTTGCCTCCAGTTCCTGCTGGTGCCTGCCGACAAAAGCTTCGATACAGTTTTTAAACGGTGCTGGGCAGGAACCGCAGGCTTGAGCCAATGTATACATATCAGGATGACAACCGCTGCCTATCAGCAGCCGAACCTCACAACCTGTTTGTCCTGCTCTTTGCTTTGCACCGATGCCGACTCGATTAAGCTGCTGTGCAAGTTTTGCAGGTTCAGCATGCAGGGTAGGGTCAAGCCAGATCACATCGGCTGCCCCTTCCGGCAAGACAGCCTTCAGCTCATCAGCGAAAATCCCGCAAGCGATTAAGATTTTTGATGGCATCACGTTTACCCTGTTTTGCAAAAAACAGATATAAAACTAACCGCAGACTAACGCGGACGGTCGCGGACGTTTTTCTCCCACGACACTGCGGGAGAAAAACCATCCATGGCCTTTCAGGCCAAGGACATAATTGGTAATACGAGCCCTGTAATTGCTCACGCAAAACTGTTTTTCATATCGCAAAGCGATTGCATCTTCTAAGCGGACAGGTCGTCCGCTTAGAATGTCTGCGTTTGTCGGCGTTAGTCTGCGGTTAACAATAAAAAGTTTAGAAATTTTACTAACGCTTTTTTAAAAGTACTTTTTATTGTAACTGAAAAATAAAAAAGTGGCAAAACCAAGCGAAAGGTTCTGCCACTTCATATGTGCCGTAAGAGCGGGTTAATTACCCGTTTTGAGCCATAAACTGTTTCATAAAATTTACCAGAGTCTGCACGCCCTCAACCGGCATGGCGTTATAGATGGATGCCCGGCAACCGCCCACAGAACGGTGTCCTTTAAGACCGCTTAATCCCTGCCGGTTAGCCTCTTCGATAAACTTTTTCTCCAGCTCCTCACTGGGCAGCCGCCAGACAATATTCATCGGAGACCTGCTGTTCTTATCAACGGGATTGCGGTAATACCCCCCGCTGCATTCAATCATGCGATACAGCATCTGGGCCTTTTCATCCCTGCGCTGTTCAATTTCTTGCAGCCCGCCAATTGACTTTATCCACTTCAGGGTCAAACCAGTCATCCAGACCACAAATGACGGCGGGGTATTATACAGAGAGTTTTTATCGATGTGCAGATCGTAACGTAAATAGGCAGGAATATCTTTACGAGCATTTTGTGCAAGCCTGTCGCTAATGACTACAAATCCCATACCGGAGGGCGCCAGGTTTTTCTGGGCTCCCGCATACACCATATCAAGTTTCTCCCAGGGCAAGGGACGAGACATTATATCAGAGGACATATCAGCAATAAGAGGGACCTCTCCTGTATCTGGAAAATATGGCCACTGGATCCCTCCTATGGTCTCATTGGAGCAGATATGCACGTAGGCTGCCTCCTTGTCCAGTTTTAGCTCCTCCTGTGCAGGAATTCTGGTATAGTTTTCATCTTTACCGTTCCAGGGTATGTTGACTGTGCCGACAGCATTACCGTCATCGCAAGCCTTTTTTGACCATGAGCCGGTTACAATATAATCAGCGCTCACACCCTCCTGCAGAAAGGCCATTGGAATCATACCGAACTGCAGCGTAGCCCCGCCCTGCAGTAAAAGTATGTGGTGGCTATCCGGAATGCTGAGAATTTCCCGGGCAAGTGCAATTGTTTCCGTGTGAACACCGTCGTATATCTTACCCCGATGGCTCATCTCTATTAATGACATGCCGGATTTTTCATAATCAACGAGTTTCTCTGAAGCTTCCTGCAGGGACTCCAGGGGAAGTGTTGCCGGTCCGGCTGCAAAATTAAATATCCGTGACATTGTAATTACTCCTTTACTAAGTGGGATGTTTATATTTACAATTTATGCTTCTTTATTAAAAAATATGTAGTATAAAGTCTGTTATAAAAGGTGTCAAACAAAAAAGGAAACAAAAGGGCTTGATTCGAGGTGTTTTCTAACAATTTGATAGATTTAAGATAAAAATACTGTAACCGATAGTGTGGGGATTAGCAATGGATTTTCTTGTATGTGCTTACGGAGAGCCGTCCGAGGGGCAGTATATGCGCTTACTGCAAGATTATGTAGCCGGCTATGAATTTCAAAACTGCGAGCGCAAAGGAACTGTTTCAGAAACTGAGTGGGCAAACATGATAACTCAGCACCAAATCCTTATTCCCAAGATTGCAGGCCGGCTGGCACTGCATGGACCCTTTACCGGTATATATTACGGGTATAAAGACCACCTGCTCAGAGATGCTGTACGCAAACGCATGGACATGACTTTTGAGGCGGCCTGCCGACTAGAAATCGACACCTTGGTCTTACACTCGGGTTGTTCCGGAACACTAATGATGTTTAATATGACTGACCTGTGGCTTAAAGATGCTAAAAAATTCTGGCAGGATGAGATTAAAAGATATGCTGAACGTAACATCCGGGTCGTGCTCGAAAATGTATGCGAGCCAACCCCTGAAGCATTGATAGAGCTTACAGACCATGTGAACAATGAGTATTTTGGCCTGTGTTTTGATATCGGTCATGCCCACTTATGCTCATCTATCACCCCTGCTCAGTGGACACAGCAAATGGGAGAAAGGTTAAAGCACATACACCTGCATGATAACAACGGTCACGATGACCAGCATTTGCCGGTTGGACAAGGCTCTATTGATTTTGATTCATTTTTCGAAGCACTGTATCAGTACGCCCCGCACGCAACAGTCTCTCTTGAGATTCTGGCTGAACCGCAAAAGGTTGTTGAAAATGTTACATATGTTGTTGAACACTACGGTAAAAATTCCTAAAATATATAAACAGCAAACAGTATTGTTTTTCTAAAGTTGAGAATATTTTTTAACAAAAATTACAAGAGAGGGAGGAAAAAATGAAAGCACGAACAGTCATAACATGCAGCACATTCTTTCTCATAACCCTGCTGCTTGCCGGATGCCAGCCAACTGTTACCATCTCTTTACCCCAGGATGGAGCAACGTTTGAAGCCGGTGTGGAAATCACGTTTTCCGGCTCAGCCAGCGATCCCCTGGAAGGAGAGCTGAGCGGTGATGCCCTGGTGTGGACCTCTAGTATTGATGGGCAAATCGGTACCGGAAGTGAGTTTACCAAAAGCGATCTCTCAGAAGGTGAGCATACCATTACCCTGACTGCTACAAATTCGATGGAACAGGCAAACTCAGCCTCCATCACTATTACCATACAGCCCGCAGAAGAGCAAGAGGAGGCTGACGAGGAACAGGATGACAATGAAGAGGACGGCCAGCAGGATGACGGAGAAGAAGAACCCCCAGAAGACCTGCCGTTGACCATAACAAGCAGCGCCTTTGCCGAAGGGGAGCCGATTCCTGAAAAGTACTCCTGTGAAGGAGAGGACGTGTCCCCTGATCTGCAGTGGTCGGATGTACCGGAAGGCACCAAAAGTTTTGTTATCATCGTGGATGATCCGGACGCGCCGGGTGGCACATTTACCCACTGGGTGGTTTTTGACATACCCAAGACCCTTACAAGCATTACGGAAGGTCTTCCCGAGAAAGAACAACATGAAGATATAAAAGAAGGGGTTAACGACTTTACCGGTTCAAACCAGGGGTACAGCGGGCCCTGTCCCCCGCGCAGTGATCCCGTCCACCGCTATTTTTTCACAATTTATGCTCTTGATAAAGCTGAAATCAGCCTGTCTGAAGGAGCCGAAAGAAGTGAAGTGGAAGAAGAAATGGAAGACCATATCCTGGAGCAGGCATCCCTGATGGGTACCTATGATAGAGTTGTAAACTGATATATGGAATTTTCAGTAGTCGATTGCTGAACACCAACTGAAATATAAATAATTTTAGACTTTAGGCTGTTTGGTTCACTGCTGCCATGTTAGTTTGTTTGTGCCGAGCTTGTCGAGGTACGTGCTTCTGCGGTTATTTTCGTTAGTGACGATAAAGAAAGACCAGGAATCGCTTTTTTGTAAAAAAAATAGGAAAATCATTATGATAAGTCAATAAAGAAAGATCTTGAAAAATATAACAATAACATTATAATGTAATTAAAATTTAATTTTAATTACATTATAATGTTATTGTATGAATATATATGACTATAACATATGGTGGAAGACTTCACAGGTACCTAAAGCCTATACCGGACAAAAACGTGAAATCTTTGATGACATTACCCGGTACCTGGATTACAGACAGATGTTGATTTTTTTCGGATTGAGGCGGGCTGGCAAAACAACCTTATTGTATCAAATAATTAATTTTCTGCTGTCAACAAAAACAATAAGACCGCTTAACATCCTCTATTATACATTTGATGAACAAGAACACGACCTGGACCGTCTGGTGGAAGTATATCAGCAGGAAATCCTGCAGGGCAGTATAGCTGAACACGATAGAATATATTTTCTGTTTGATGAAGTGCAAAAACTGGACGACTGGACCAACAAGGTTAAGATGCTCTATGATCACTATCCGAACATTAAGATTATTATGACAGGCTCAGCCGGTTTGACGCTCACGAAAAACACAAAGGAGAGTCTTGCCGGCCGTTTCTTTGAGTTTTGCATTGAGCCTTTTTCATTCGATGAATTTATTACATTTAAAGATGTTCCAGTGGACAAAACACGAGAGCACGTATACAAACGTGAAATCATCAATCTCTATAGAGAATACTTAAAAAACGGCGGATTTATTGAAGCGGTTGCATTTGATGAGATTGCCCTCAAAAAATACATCAAGGAAAGTCTGCTTGAGCGTGTTCTTTATAAAGATATACCCGAATCTTTCGGATTGAACCGCCCCCAGCTTCTTTTTCGGCTGCTCACTATAATTGCTGCGCATCCGGGTATGTATCTGGATTACAAAAATCTTGGGAATGATGTAAAAGTTGATCAGCGAACTATTGCGGCCTATATATCCTATCTTGAATACTCGCTACTAATAAACAAGCTCTATAATTATTCAGGCAATATGCTTACAAGTGAAAAAAAAATAAAACGCATCTACCTTGCCAACATTAGTTTTGTAACTGCGCTCAGAACAGGCACAACCGACTACTCTGTGCTGCTTGAGAATTTTTATGCCGGCCTTTTTAAAGCACGCTTTTTCTATCGTTCACCACAGAAACAAGAAGTTGATATTATTACCGTCAAGCATGACCGGCTCCTGCCTGTAGAAATAAAAATAAAAGAAAAGCTTAGAACAAAAGATGTTGCATCAGTAACAAAATTCATGAAGCATTTTCAGTGTGAACGAGCACTCGTCATTACAATGAACGATGAAAGAGTTGAAACAGCAGATGGCCGCACAATAACCATGCTGCCGTATTGGCGCTACTGGTCAATTCTCAATGAAATATACGACGGCTGAGCAGCTCCAAATGGCTGTAGTGTAAATATGAAAAGCAGGACCAGTATGTTGATCCTGCCTTTCAGGTGGGTAGTGTTTTATACTACAGCTATTCAACCACTATTATTCCGAACTGCTTCAGGAAAGCATCATCTGCTATTTGATGCTGGATAAAATTGATACTTGTTTTCAGGAGAGTGCTACCCTGAGCAGCCAAAGCTTTTAATGTTTCCTGTATCTGTTCCAGTTCTGCCTGGGTCACTGCGGTACGGTTGCCTTTTAGAATCTGACTGAGTCTGGGGGAGAGTTCCATTACAAGAGAGGCCACATCTTCTTTCAACTCAGGATTCTCAGTAAGGATATCTACGATCTCTTGTGTATGGTCATAATAGAGCCGGGTTATCATTTTGCCTGCCTGTTTAGCAGCCAGTATTGAATCACGAAACTCTCGTAGCGTTTTTACATGGGCCATACCACTAGGTTTATCTGTAACGGCTAGACAGATTCCACAGATTTCAATATCACATTCACATGGTTCATCGGTTGAAATCAAGTTTACTTTCTGCTCTATGCTTTCAGCTCCAGCACCAGATACTGTAAGCGTTACCGAATAAGTTCCTTTATCATTGTACGTATGGCTTGGATTCTCATCATCACTTGTAACACCATCACCAAAATTCCAGGAGTATCCTGTTACAGGCCCCTCTGACTGATCAGTGAACTGTACGGTTAACGGATAACAACCGCTGGTAGGACTTGCCATAAAGTCGGCTTCAATAACACAGTCAGGCCCCGTGATTCTTACACAATCATCCTTTAATATATTATCTTCGTTTCCATCTGCATCAGTTACGGTAAGTTGTACTGTAAATTTACCACAGGCATCATAGCTATGCAGCGGATTTTGCTCATAGCTTGAGCCGCCGTCACCAAAGCTCCATTCCCAGGCAACCACATCGCCGCTGGAGGTATCATAAAACTGTGCATGCAATGGAAGTTCATCGCTGTAATCTGTACACCCATCAAAATCTGCCTCCAAATCATCATCGTCATCATCCCCAGGTACTGGCACCGTCATCACAACAGGGATGGTCTTATCACCAGCGTTGCTTGAAATGGTGATTGTAGCCGTGTGGCTCCCTTCAGATTGGCCGGTTCTGCTGCAGGTAGCGGTTATTTTATCTGTTTCTGTTGTTGCCTGGCCGCCCGTAGGACTTAATGTAAGCCAGGTTGCATCATCCGACGCAGACCAGGTGAGTGTGCCTTTGCCGGTATTGGAAATTGAAATAGTTGCTGTTGAATCGGCTTCTTCAAAATCAATGGATGCAGGAGAAACTGACAATAATGGGTCTCCATCACAGGCAGGTTCGCTCTCACAACTTGCATCATTACAGTCGATAGTATCATTACAGTCATTGTCTATCTCGTCATCACAGACTTCAGTTGCTCCCGGGTTGATATCCTCATCACTGTCATTGCAGTCTACTTCTGTACCGCATCCTGATTCTGCGTAGTATCCATCTTCGTCACTATCGGTGCAAGGGGATGAAGACTCTTCTACGATAATCTTAATATATGTCATGCCATAGTTGGTTTGCGCATGGGAACCATTTGAAAGCAAGTCCGATACCGGGGCATAGCCGTTTGTTAAACATCCACTCATATCACTTTCTGTGTAATCGGCAAGGTCATTGCCGTCATCCCAGGAGGGAGTACCGACAGTCCACTGGGTAAACGACGCAACGTATGAAGCATTAGTTTGGCCAGCCGATGCAAAAATAAGGTAGTAGCTGCCTGCTGTATTCGGAGCGGTCAAATTAATGTCTACGTCATAGTTTGATGTACCCGTATCAGCCCAACTGTCTACCTGAACGTAACTTGAAGCATGATCGCCCCAAGTAGGCGTATACACCACAGGCACAACAGCACCAGCATCATGATCATTTTGGACTTGAATATTTACAGTTCCGGTTATTGATTCGCCTTCGGTGACTGTTGCAGCAGGATTTGATGTGCTTATAGATGTGCCGTTTAAGCTGCCGCCACTTCGCAGAAAAATTTTGTCTGCCGGTTGGCTACTTCCACATTCATTGTAAAGATCATCAATTTCAGTTTCTGAGAGCGCACGGTTGTAGACGCGTATATCGTCAATTTTTCCATTCATATAATGATCAGGATTTGCTAGATAATAACCATTTGCTCCTATAAAGAGATTATTATTTCCATAGGAAATTCCACCCTGGTGTTCTAATTCGTCAATCAAGCTGCTATTTAGATAAAACTTTAACGTATTACCATCATAAGTTCCTACAAGATGATACCATGTATTGTTTTCTAAGTCGTTATCTACATATATTGGATGCCAGACTCCATTGCCTACCATAAAATATAACTTCGGTCCTGAAACGCCAATCTGATAACCTTTGGTATAATCATCTTTATTGAAAAAGTTAGGTGAGTTGTTCCCATCAGACAGGGATAGCCATAACGAAATAGTTAAATTTTGCACTTCAAAAGAACTGCTATCATCAATCTCAATATAATCGCTACCATCAAAACTATAAGCATTATTGGTATTATCACACCTGTCTGTTGTTAAAGTTGCTCCACTAACCGTTCCATGGTTCCCATTCCCGCTTTCATCATTCGCATTTCCATTAAACGGGTAATAGGCTATCAGACCGTCATTAATGCCAGCGTTAGAATTTATACAAAAACTAAGCACAAATAAAAAAATTATTATTGGTAAATACTTGTGGATTTTAAAAGATTTTGTTGTTTTCCTCATTTTTTCCTCCGTGGTTATACAGTTCTCTGTTTTTATCGTAATTTGATATGTTTGTAAATTGTTGTTTTTGCATGTTTAAAAATGCCCATCACCCCCTTTCATGTGAAGCATTGTTTCTTACGGGACAACCAATAATGAGCTTCTTAAGCAATGTCCCTCGTCTCTATTTGGGTTAGACGGACAAAAAGACAAAAGTCGGCAGGGATGATAAAAAAAGGCCAGAAACTGCTCCCTGGCAAAAAAGTATAGGAAAGTTATAATGATAGGTCAAGGAAAATGGGGACTGCGAAGACAGGACCATCTGAGTTATCCGGTTTAAAATCACCACACTGCACTGACCCAAAGAGAGAAAGTCTACGGATATGCGTTACGCAAAGCAAGGTGGGTTTTGAAAACAAAATGTATTGACAAACACAGCCTGATTGATTATCATTCACACCATGAACGATTTACAAAACATTATCCCCCGCATACAAATTCCCTCTCTTAAAAAAGCCCTCCAAAACCACCCCGTGGTTATCCTCCAGGGATCCCGCCAAACCGGCAAAACAACACTGGCGCAGATTCCGGCAATTGGAAAAAATCGTTTATAGGTAAAAGCCACCTCACGACCAGCCGGCGAGGATGTGCGCGGACTTGAGGTTTTTATGGATACCTATAGCAACGCCCCGCTGGGCGTTATTGTCTGTCAATGTAATAAGCCCACCGTTCTTTCCTCAAAAATCCTGGCCCTGCCGTTTGAAAGTTTACTGTTAACCTGAAGAATGATATGCCTGGAAAATTTCACAATGGAAAGATTTCAAATATAACAGACGGGTATAAAATACACGCGGGTATTGTTTATGTTTACACACCCCCAATAATTTTTTGTAAGCACAACAGCATGTTCCGGTTTAAATGTGTTCAAAAAGTTGATAAAGCTCTTTGATACCTTTTCAGTTGAAAAGGCAGAATATTTAACTTCAAGAGGGATTATTTTTTCATTGTAATGTAATACGAAGTCTACCTCAGCTCCTGCTTTGGTGCGCCAAAAATTTATCTTGTGTATTTCCCCGAACAGTTCGTTCAACCGGATAAAAACAGTATTTTCTATAATAGCCCCGGTATCTGATCTGATGGGTAAAGGGTTCATGTTTTCTATGAGATTGTTTCTAAAGCCCATATCGATAAAATAGATTTTCGGATTTTTGGAAAGCTCTTTTTTCCTGTTTTTAAAAAATGGGTTTACTGTTTTTGAAACATATGTTTCCTCCAGTATTGTGAGATGTTTTTTGAGCTGTCGATGGTTCAGATTTGAGGCCTGGGAGGTGTTTTGATAAACAATAATATTGCCTGTTTGGGTTGCCAGATATTGCGATAGCATAAAAAGATTTTTTTCGGTGGCAAGCTCAAGCAGTGTTTTTATATCTTTCAGGATATAATTATTATATGTATCACGAAGAAGTTTTTTGCGGATGTCATCAGTTTCTGCCAGTGTTACTGCCGGATACCCCCCCCACACCGCATAGTTTTCATAATATACCCTCATTTCATCGTGGAAAAGATCCTTACCGACATTACCTTCCAGTTGTTTTCCCGTTACAAGGCTGCTGAGTGCTCTTTCGTTGTGCTCTCGATATATGTTCCCAAGCTTGGGATTGTGTGCATATAAATATTCACTGAACGTAAAGGGATAAAGGTGAAAGCTGACAAGTCTGCCGACCATATACTTGCCGACATGGGCTTTGATATCCAGAGAGGATGAACCGGTAATTATAATTTTTAGGCCTTTAACAGTATCAAATATCAGTTTAAGTTTCTGACCGCCATCGAATGCATATTGAAATTCGTCTATCAAAAAGAAAAACGTGTCTGAGTGTTTCCCCGGCAAATATGATTTTATGAATGCAACAGGGTCGGTTTCAAACTGGTTGAGCAGGATACGGTCCTCAAATGTTATGGTTTGTATCGACTCATTTTTAACCTTCAACCCTTTTTGCAGGTAATCGGCTACGATTTCCAGGAACGTCGTCTTGCCGGACTGGCGGGGTCCAACAATAGCTATAAATTCTTTTCTGTTGAGGAAAGGTTTAATTTTTTGGAGTAGATTCCTTGGAACCGGCATTTTTATATGACTATTATTGCATTAGTAACAATTATAGTATAGCTATAATTGCAGCACTGTCAATAAAAATTTATCTTAGGTTAAGATGGATTTTATAGCTTCTAGTTCAGCTTCCAGCAATTGACAGATATTTCCGCTTTTGTCTTCCTCTTCCAGAATCACCGCAATCTGTTTAAAAGCTTTTGCCAGCAGGTCAAGCTCGAACGTTTTTTCCACCTGATTATGCAGCTTAAGATCTTTTGCAAGTTGTGTCAGCGTGTTGCTCTGCTGGTGCCGGAATGCGGCGGGGATAGCCTGCCCTGACCGACAAGCAGACTGAACCAACACACACCAGCGTCCCAGATAAAAGAACGGGGCCTGTTCCGTCTCAGCCCAGTCTTTTGTGTCTGCATGCTCTTCGTCTTTTTTACTTAACAGTTCTTTTCTTCCCGACATGAAACCGTCGGTAAAGGCCCGGTGGGAGGCGATTTCAGGAGGTAGCATCCGGGTGCGTACTCTTTGTGTTTCCCAGGGCAGGGCCGGGATGCTGTCCGGTTCACTGTGTTCAAGGGTCAGCCTGTTTTTATGGGCTGTTTTATATGATGCCGTCAGCATGTCGGCAATTTCGGGTGAGCGCAGAAAAGTGTTCCAGAGGATAAATACCAGACAGGCCATGGCAGCAACAGCAAAGCCTGAAGTTCGGTAAAGTCTTTTGTGACGTGTTGCTGCAGATCTTCCGGCTTCCTGCTCCTTGAGGGATGATATTTCCAGCCATTGCCGGTAACACTGCGAACATGCATCAAGGTGCTCCAGCACCGCGTTCCGCTTTGCACCGTCTAAACGGTCGTCTACAAGAGCAGCAAGCTCTTCATCAGAGGGACATGCACCGGCTGCAGCCGGCTCGGTTACATGCAGTGCCAGACGGGCTTTGGCTTTGTCATCTATAAACCCCTTGGGGTCACCGGGTATTTTTTTATTGTTCATTTTTTTCTGTCATGTAAAAGTTTTCTCAAAATATTTAGACGGACAAAGATGTAGAGGGTTTCTATTTTAATAAAGATATTCTCGCTCCGCTCAAACAGTTTGCCTCCTTGATCCGCAGATCAACCACTGCCCTCGGCTGCGTTGCAATGGGATCAAAAGCCCCCTTTCTGGGGTACCTTAAAAACTCACCTTTTAGGCAAGGATCATTACTTTGTCATCAGCTCCCTGAGCTCATGTTCCAGTCCGGAAGTTTGCAGGGCCTGCCGGATGTGTTCCAGCAGTTGTTTGTGCTTTTTATGTACCTGATCTTTGCTCAGATGTAATCGTTTTCCGGCTGCCGTAATGTTAAGACCATCCTGGTAAATCATTTTGAGCAGCAGCCGTTGTTCTGCAGAAAGCTTTAAGTGGGACCTGAAATTCTTTAGGGCTTCTCCAAACTGCTTATCCTCACCCGGCAGAACTGCGCCTTTTTCTCCAGCCTGGGTAAGGAAAGCAAAAAGTGCCTCCTGCAAAGAGATGAATTGGGCGGTGGAATTCGTTATATCCGTCCCGGGGTTGGCTGCAGATTGCTGATCAGACACGGTTTCTTTCATATGGTCAGGGTCGGTTACGAGCAGCTTCACCTTTGCATACTTACCACAGTCGGGGATTCTGGATAAAATGACATCTATTGCTTCTGTTACTACGCCCGGGTCTCTATCTTCAACAGAGCCGATTGTGAGAGAATAGACTACATCATCCTTACTCATCCGTTCCCGGCAAAGACGCCTGTGTATTTCCTCCCACAAAGCCCCCATTTTTTTTATCCATTCCGGGGGACGGAATTTTCCGAATTTATGATCAGAAAAATCATACAGCAGGTTTGATACTACCTTGGTAATATAGGTGGTAAACGTTGCAGTGCCTTTGTAATCACGCACCCGCCGCCAGTTGTCCCGTTCCAGGCGCTCCATTACAAAAAGAAAGGCCTCATCTGCTGTGCCTGCGTCGGTAAAACGTTTCTTTACCATCCTGTCTATAAGATCATACTGCTGCAGGAGTTTCTTTTTGTAGAAATCTGTGTTTTCGGTTTCCACACTATACAAAAATTAAAATTTTTATTGCTAAAAATAAATTAAAAAACAATAATTATGTTATCTCTAAAATACTTATTATCAAAAACATGATAAAATGACAATAATTATGTTGAAACCCTTGGGGTTTAATAAAGGAATCCCGGCTGTACGCTAATTTTTGAAATGTGTCCGTCTAAACGATTAGGTTTTTGTTATTAACCGCAGACTGACGCAGACATTCTCAGCGGACGACCTGTCCGCTGAGAAGATGCAATCACTTCGTGGTGGAGCTTTTTTAAATAAGTTGCAAGGCTCATAGCATCGGTTTTGTATTATATCCTTGGCCTGAAAGGCCATGGATGGTTTTGCTCCCGCAGCGTCGCGGGAGAAAAAAGTCCGCGCCCGTCCGCGTGATTCTGCGGTTACATGGTTTTATACCCGGTGGGCGAGGTAATTACTTAACAACAACCGCAAGACGAGAAGACAACTGGTTTTGCATTATGCAGAAATGTATTTTTTATGTTACGGCCTGTTTTTTAATGTTCATGATTTCAGGGTGTGCTTCTGTTCATAACAGGTCTGCGGAAAAAGATCTGAGCAGCACTCAGGACCTACAATCCGTGCGACCGGCAACAATACAGTCTGAGCGCAACAGGAGTACCCTTTTAGCGAAACAGTACCGGGAAGAACTCAGGCACAAAGAATCAACCCTCGGTCCTGATCATCCCGCAGTCGCTCTGGTGCTCAATGACTTTGCCGCGTTTCTTCTTGAGCAGGGTCAGTACCTGCAGGCAAAACTGCTGTTTGAACGGGCTCTGGCCATAGATGAAAAAGCATACGGGCCTGACCATGTAACAGCAGCACAAGACCTGAACAATCTTGCCGGAGTTTTGTTTGCAATAGGTGAATACACCCGTGCAAAAACCCTGTATGAACACGCGTTAACGATCTATAAAGCCCAAAATGGATCCATGCATACCACGGTTGCCCACTGTTTGAATAACCTGGCCCCGGTCTTTCAGGCTCTGGGGGAATACAGCCGGGCTGAAAGCTGTTTGGAGCGTGCTCTCGCAATACATGCAAACACCTATGGTTCCGACCATCCTGAAGTTGCGCAGATGTTACATAACCTGGCAAGTCTTTATAAGGACATGGGGCAGTATTACCAGGCGGAAGATTTATATAAACGGTCGCTTACTATTAAGAAACAAACATATGGTACACAGCACCCGGAAGTTGCCGCAACCCTGAATAATCTGGCAGGGGTCTATTTTGCCCAACAGGATTACACCCGGGCACAGGCCCTTTATAAGCGGGCCCTTGAGATTGACCTAAACACTTATGGTGACGGCCATCCTCGTACGGCAATTCGTTTGAACAATCTGGCAAAAGTATATTATGCAAAGGGTGATTACACACAGGCCCAAACCCTTTTAGAGGATGCATACTTTATTGCAGTGGAGATCAACCGTCCTGAAATTGTCTGGAGTGTCCAGTTTAATCTGGCGTGTCTCTCTAAGAAAAAACAGAATGTGTACGCTGCAATATTTTTTGGGAAACAGGCCGTAAACACGATTCAGTCTTTACGGGCCGGCATGGCAACTGCAGAAGAATCCCTGCAATTCTCATTTCTGCACAACAAACTGCATGTGTATAGATTCCTGTCAGACCTGCTGGTTGACCTGGGGCGTCTGCCTGAGGCCCAGCAGGTGCTGGACATGCTCAAAGAAAGGGAATATTTCGATTTTCTGCTGCGCGGACCCGGCAGAGATGATGACCGCATAACCACGGCATCATTTACCAGACAGGAAAGCAGCTTAGCTCAACGGTATCACGAGCTCAGCGATCATATAACCGTTCTGGGAAAAGAGATGTCCCGACTTAAAAAAAAGCTCCAAAAGGGTCTGAATGCAGAAGAAAATCAGCGCTACCGGCAGCTGAAAAACGACCTTCGTATTGCCCGCTATGCTTTCAGGAAACATCTCAGTGATATTTTAGAAGACCTTGGATCTGTCAGCAAAGAACGCTATGCAGACATTAAGATGAAACGGCTGGATAAACCCCGCAAATTGCAACAGGCCCTTACAGAACTGGGGCATGGTGCGGTTGCTGTCCATTTTCTCATA
Source organism: Thermodesulfobacteriota bacterium (assembly GCA_028278025.1). GTDB lineage: Bacteria > Desulfobacterota > WTBG01 > CAIYCZ01 > CAIRTM01 > JANQFE01. The sequence goes on from JANQFE010000056.1 coordinate 53,051, forward strand.
ACAGAAGACTGTTTGCGCATAATTCTGACCACCCCCGAGGTACAGATTGCACGTGATTCTTGTATCTCGCAACAGGAACTGAACCGTAAAATTATGGCCTATCGCCGTATCCTGAGCAAACCGCGGCTTTCACCGTTTCAGATTGCCCATGAACTGTATCAGATTGTTCTTGCTCCCATTGAGCCTGATCTTAAACAGGCCGGGGCCCAGACCTTGATGCTGGGTCTTGACGGGGCTTTGCGCTATATCCCCATCGCAGCCCTTTATGATGGAGAATCCTATGTAGTAGAGCGCTACCGGCTGGTCTTTTACACACCGGCCGGCGGGCTGGACATTAAGGACCACCCGGCACAGCAATGGCAGGCCGGAGGATTCGGTTTGACCAGAGCGGTTGGGGGGCTGCAGCCCCTGCCCACAGTTCAGGCAGAGCTTGAAGGGATTGTGCGCTGCAACAATGCAGACAGAGACGGTATCCTGCCGGGAGTCATCTTCCTTGATGAAGCCTTTACGGTTGCATCCATGGAATCGGTCCTGGAACAGCACTATCCGGTAATCCACATTGCCAGCCATTTTGAACTGAACCCCGGCACAACCGAAAGCTCTCATTTGGTGCTTGGAGACGGCAGCATGCTGACACTGTCACAGATACAACAGGATGATTATAATTTCGGCAGTGTTGAGCTGTTGACCCTTTCGGCCTGTAATACTGCTGTGGGCACCGTCAAATCAAACGGCAGTGAAATTGAAAGTTTCGGCACGCTGGCCCAGGACCAGGGTGCCAAGGCCGTACTTGCCACATTATGGCCGGTGCTGGACGAGAGCACAGGAGTTTTTATGCAGAATATGTACAGACACCGTGAAGCCGATAAAGGTGTGACCAAGGCAGAGGCCCTGCAGTATGCCCAGCTTCAGTTTATTAAGGGCATTACAACGACTGACCAAAAGACCGCTCATGGACATCAAACAGCTTTGTCGACCGGCGGCATTGAGAAAAGGGCTGAAGGAATTTCCTATACTCCCGATCCTCAATTGCCGTATGCCCATCCGTACTACTGGGCCCCGTTTGTGCTGATTGGTAACTGGCTGTAGTACATTAGGACAATTAAAATTGGGCTTGGGCTCGCACCTGCTTGTTTACTGCAGGCAACATGCTCGCTGGAACGACTATTATATTATAGTTCAGGCTGAGGCTCGCACTGCCCTTGCGGCACAAACAGGTGCGAGCGATGCACTTTGTTTTAAACACAGGGACTCTTTTGCGAGCATATAGCCCGCAGCAATCACACCCACATCTTTGCGCAGATGATCTCCGTGTGAAGTGGCAGTAGGCAGCAGCAGAAAACCGAAAACAAGAAAGATGAAAAAAGATAATAAACATACTTATACGTTGATTGTGCGAATCGCTGTGATCCTTTTTTGTTTAACGGGATTCTACTGTATGGGTCACTCTCTCAGCGCTTGTGCCGTAAAAAAGGGTCCTGTATATAAAAAAAACGGCAGGCTGTATGGAAAGACAGACGCAGTATTCAAGTCGCAATGGGACGACTATTACAGGCGGGGACTCTCATACAGTGAGGGTGGTTACTGGGAAGAGGCCGCTGCTGATTTTTTAACGGCGATTACAAAACGCCCTGCTGACCAGCGACGCGCACGCACCTATGGTATGCATCTGATTGACTATTTCCCCAACAGAGAACTGGGGATTGCGTATTATAACCTTGACAGGTTTGAAGAAGCCATAGCAGCCCTTGAAACATCACTGCAATCGGTTGAAACCGCCAAAGCTAAATACTATCTCAACAAAGCGCGCAAAGCCTGGCTTGTGCAGACCCGGCTGGACACCAAACCGCCTACTATTGCTGTGGTGTATCCGCCTCAGGATTATATAACCAATGATTTTGCGGTGACAATAAAGGGGACTGCCCGTGATAATTATTATGTTTCAAAAATCATCTACAATGGAGAATCCTCCAGCCTGGAGCTTTCCAAAGAACAGGTCGTATTTCAGAAAGAATATCCGCTCAGCCGGGGCCCCAACACTATAACCCTTCAGTCGGAAGATATTCTGGGGAAAACATCTGCACCGGCGGCCCTTCGCATACGTGCCGATAGAACAGGACCTCTGCTGGTATTGCAGGTGACAATGAATACCGGGGGGGAAGTTACCGTTACAGGAACTGCTTATGACACATCCGGTCTGAGGGTGATCAGACTGAATAACAAACAGAAAGCCGTGAATAAACTACAGCGGGCAGTTTTCAGCGCGACATGTGATGCTGCTATCCTTTCCGGTACAGGCATTGACTATGAGGCCCACGACATTGCGGGCAATAAAACCAGCGGTCGTATTTATATGGAGATGTTGCGGGGTGAAACCGCAGGTCCCAATATCACTCTTGGGGGACTCAAAGACGGATTGACTACGTTTCTGGATACCCTGACTATTCAGGGCCTGGTGTCTTCTCGGGACAGTCTGAGCACACTTGTGCTCAACAGGCATGTGCTGTTTTCACGGGATGATGCAATAATGCGGGATGTTTTTTCGGATTCTCTGGATTCCGGTGGGCACGTATTGCTGGCCTTCAGCAAAAAGATACTGCTGCATCACGAAAAAAATCATATTTCGGTTTCTGTTGCCGATACTGAGGGAAAAAGTGCTGAGCAGTCTCTGGTCCTGCTAAAAAAAATACCCTTTGTAAAAGATATTTCTGCTCGCCTGTCTGTAGCTGTTTTGCCTTTTAAAGAAAAGAGCTCCACCCAAAATGAATTATCAGCTTACACGCAAACAGTACTTATAACAGCTCTGCAAAGCCAGAAGCGCTTTAATGTTATAGAAAAAGCAGCAGGCAGCAGGGTGCTGCAGCAGCAAAAAATACGTGAGCCCGTCTCTGATTTGAGTACTGCTGCACGCCTTGGACGGCTTTTGGGTACAGATGCTGTTTTGATAGGTGCAATCACAACAGCTGCACATGCGGTCGGGATTGATGCAAGACTGATTGACTCGGAAACCGCACAGGTGCTGGCTGAAAAGGATGTATACTGGGAGGAGCCCCACATTACCGCACAAAGAGAATCAATAGACCGATTGGCGTATAAATTCAAGGAACACTTTCCTTTGTGTGAGGGTGCTGTTTTGGAATGCAACTCTGATGAAGCTGTTATAAATATCGGACACAGGCAATCTATCAAGCCGGGCATGCGGTTTCTGGCATTTCAGGAAACAGAACCGGCAAAGCAACCCGGCTGTGATATTGATTTAGGGCGGAATACAATTGTTCAGGCCCTAGTGTATACAAAAATTGTTAATCCTGATTCTTCTTTGACAGCAATTAAAAAAATATTCTCAGCCCCTGGGGTGCAGCCGGGCCATAAGGTGATAACAAAATGACAAAGCGGGGATGTATTGCCGGACATTTTATTGGATATGTGTTGATTGTACTTATCTGCCGGGAGGCTATGCCGCAAAATGCCGCTGCCCAGTACATACCCCAGCAGATTACGATCGGTTCATCTCCAAACCCGGTAGGCTCCGGTGCCCGTGCAGTCGGGATGGGGGGTGCCTTTATTGCAGTAGCAGACGATGCAACGGCCGCCTCATGGAACCCGGGGGGCCTGAGCCAGCTTAAACGACCCGAAATATCCTTTGCCCTTTCTCTGTTCAGCCGCCGGGAAGAGTATACCTCCCGGCAGCACCCTGAAATAAACGGAATGCAAAAAACTTTAACAAGAGAACTCAACTATATGAGCATGGCCTATCCGTTTGAACTCTTTCAGCGCAACATGATTGTTTCCTTGAACTACCAGCGACTCTATGAGTTTGACCGCGAGATACAAACCGATTTTTTTACCAAGTCATTCAGCTATGCCACAAAATCGTTTACACGCATTTTACAGAAAATTGATTTTGACCAGGAAGGGGCCCTGAAGGCCATCTCTCCGGCTTTTGCTATAGAAATAACGTCTTCATTTTCATTCGGTATGACCTTTAATTTCTGGACCGACCATCTGTTCTGGAGTAACGGCTGGACGTCGAACACGGTGGTCAAAGGACATATATCAAACCCGAACGTGTCTCCCGTGAAATTCATATCAAAGGAACATGACCGCTACCATGATTTTACCGGATTTAATATGCATATTGGGTTTCTGTGGCGGCCAAACAGCCGTATCACACTAGGTGCTGTTGTAAAAACGCCATTTACTGCGAGCATAAAACACGACCAGACAATCCGTACTACCATGAAATATGCTAACGGAACCGTCACCAGTGGAAAGGTGCGCATAAAAGAGAATGTTGATCTTGACATGCCCATCTCCTATGGGCTGGGAGTGGCGATACGATTTTCAGACACCTTCACAATGGCGCTGGACATTTACAGGACTGAATGGTCGCAGTTTATCCTGGAGGACGGCAACGGCACGCGTGTGAGCCCTATTACCGGGGAATCCTCACACCAGAGTCATATTCATGCCACCCATCAGGTAAGACTCGGTGCTGAGTATCTGTTTATACTGACTAAAACGATTATTCCGCTGCGCTGCGGACTGTTTTACGATCCGGAGCCTTCCAGAAAAAATCCGGAAGACTTCTGGGGGTTTTCAATCGGTACGGGTATCACTATCAAGAATGCAGTGTTTGATTTTGCCTACCAGTTTCGCTTTGGTAACAATGTGGAAGGCGAAGTGCTGGATCTGCCCACAGCAGATGCGGATGTGACCCAGCATCTTTTCATGGCTTCTGTAATTTTGTATTTTTAACGGATGGATAAACAAATTTACGGGTTAGATACATGTTTCGTTTGAATAATTAGTTTAAGCTTAGTAAAATAGCGGGCAGGAAAATCTTCACCGTGTCTAATGATAGTAAGTACAACAATAACATCATGAAAAAGCTTCAAACACATTCTGATTGCTATGTAATGCATAACAGACTTCTGCCGGCGTATGTACTTATCATGATACTTTTTGTAGTATCAGTCGGCATCACGCAGGCCCAACAAGCAGCTGATGAAAATATGCAGAGAGCAGACTTTACAGGATGTGTACCTGTACCTGTTAAAAACGACCTCCCGGTGCATGTTAAATTCACCGATACTTCAGTTGGTGAACCGGTCAGGTGGGCCTGGGACTTTGGTGACGGCGGATACAGCTATGAGCCGAACCCCCTGTATAAATACTATGCAGAGGGGTGTTGCTATACGGTCAGCCTTACAGTTGATTTTGCTGGCGGCACCACAGACACGGTCATTAAAGAGGACTGTGTCTGTATCGGCGAATGCCCGCCAAAGCTCATAATCGAGCCGACCGACCTGCAGGTTGATTATGGTGCCGGTACAGCCTATGTACTTGTTAGTAACGGAGGCCTTGGGGATATGGACTGGGTGGCATCTGTTACCCAGGGAGGTTACTGGCTCACAATTGATTCAGGCGAATCGGGAGCAAATGCAGGAATCATTGAGGTGTCATATTCGGCAAACCCCTTTTTCACTGCTCGCGAAGGGATAGTAAAAGTCGTTTCCGCAGCAGCAGCAGATGTTAAAGAAATTACCATACATCAGGCTGCCAGAACCGGTGGGAGCACCTCGATCACCTGCACCCTTTCTGATGACGTGACGGTAATAGGGATACCGGTTACGGTGAGCGGTACTGTTACTACAGCTGATGGTGCCGCTGTATTGAATGCACAGGTAGAGATAACTGAAATTTTACCGGATGGTACTAACGTACAGGAGTCTACCCAAACAACAAGTGAGGGGAAGTATGAAATTACGTTACTGCCCGGTCAAATCGGCACCTGGCTGATTGAGGCATCCTGGCAGGGTGACCAGCATTATGATGGGGCCGGCAGCCCGCAGAAGAAACTGATTGTCTCAAAGGCCGGCACAAAATTATCATTGAACCTCTCCTCAAAGAGCATTGCAGTCGGGGGTACGGTAACGGCCAGAGGAGCTCTGGGCACTGTCCCCTATACCACCCGGCCCCGAAGCAATATGGACATAGTACTTGAAATCATCCCGCCCGGTGCTGCTTCCGTTATTACACAAGAAACTATAACTAACAGCAGCGGAGAATACGTTTTTTCTGATTTAAAGGTGTTTGATGAACCCGGTGAATGGGTTATACAAGCTGTTTTCAACGGTAATCAATCCTACGATACAACCTTTTCCGAAAAAGAAAAAGTAAATGTATATGAGGCCGGACAGACCGGTTATGCAATTCTGGTTCAGGGCAACATTGAGAGCGAGGAAGGAATTGAAACACACCGCAAAACCATAGGGACGGTTTATAACATACTGTCTCAGAGAAATATTTTACAGGATAATATAAAAGTATTTGGGGACGGTCTTGCCGGCAATATTGATCATGCAATGCCTACCAGGCAGAGTATTGAATCGGCAATCGCCCAGTGGGCATACTCAAAGATGAGTAGGGGACCGGCTCCGCTCTATATTGTCTTACTGGGTCATGGAAACGTAGAGAAATTTCATATATATCCTGAAATTATCATTCCTTCAGACCTTGATGCATGGCTCACCGGTCTGGAAGCAAAGCTTCAGCTGCAAAGCTATGATTTTGAAAAGAACCCCGTATGTATTCTCATAGGCACATGCGCGTCCGGGAGCTTCATCCCAGGTATTTCAAAAACAGGAAGGGCCGTCATGACAAGTGCTGCCGACAACGAAAGCGCTGTACGTGGACCGCTTGAAGAAGACGGTACGCGGGAAGGATCATATTTTTTAAGTGAGTTTTTTAGAAACACAGCCCGTGGTAAGAGTCTTAAAGAAAGCTTTGAGGATACCACCGCAGTTATTGAAGAGTGGACTAAAGACCCATCTTCCGGGAGCAGCGTTAATGCAGCATACAGGGACAGCGCCCGGCAGCATCCCCTTATTGACGACAATGGAGATGGGCAGGGCAACAATATTACTTCAGCAATTGCCGGTGAGGACGGCTCTGCGGTCATGTATCAGTATCTGGGGACATCAAGCCTGACCGGACAGCTGGAGATTGTAGCAGTATCTCCACACATAACACTCAGCCCGACAGATTCGCTCCCCATCCTTTGGATAGAAGTAAGTGATCCATCGCTGGTTGAGACGATCCGGCTTGAGATCAAACCCCCTGATTTTACCTACCCTGATGTAGATATATCCGAGCAAATTGAGATGGAGGGTGTTGTCAGTGTCCTCTATAATCCGGATAATGTTGAAGGCCGGAAGTTCTTTTTTGATCAATACGGTACCTGTGATTTTTCGGAACCGGGTACATATGAGATATTTTATTTTGTGAAAGATACTCCTGATAAAAAAATCCTCCAGCCTCACAAAACATTTGTGTACAGAACAATAAGTACTAACCGGCCTCCTGAAGCGTTTAGCCTGGTGGCCCCCTCCGACAAAGCAGAACTTAATAATTCTCCGGTTCTGTTTGACTGGGAAACAGCCTCTGATCCTGATGGTGATCCGCTAACATATTCATTTTATATCAGCGAAGACACATCATTTAAAAACCCGGTTGTCATAATAGACGGAATTGAAACCAGTTCCGTCGTTATTGATATCGGCAGCCGACTGCAAGACGGTAACACCTACTACTGGAAGGCGGCTGCGGTCGACAGTTTCGGCGGGACTACCGATTCAGAACAAATATGGAGTTTTTATAAGGATTTCAACAATATTGTCCTTGGTCTTTTAGAGGGATATGTGACTGATGCTGCTAGCGCAGAACCACTGTCCGATGTAAAGATTAGAAGTAATTGTGGCGCAGAAGCCTTCAGTGATAATGGAATTTTTTGGCTGCCCTGTGTTGAGGGTTCCTATACCGGCTCTGCCGCTTATGACGGGTATAAAACAGAGTGGTTTAATTTTACCATTATAGCCGGCGCTACCACCTATATTGATGTTCCCATGCAGAAAGGATCAGATCCGGAACCCGATAATGCTACCTTCACTGCAATCCCGTTTAACAAACGGGTTGTCCTACAGTGGGTCACAGATTCTGAGATCGCCCATGCCGGTTTTAACCTCTTTCGGGCAGAAGCACAAGAAGGGGAGTATGTACAGATAAATGATGCATTACTCTCCACCCAAGGGACTGAGTATGAGTTTGTTGATGCGGAAGTGGAGAATAGGAGGACGTATTACTACAAACTTGAGGATGTGGATGTTATTGGCATGTCGACTATGCATGGCCCGGTGAGTGCGACACCACGATTTATATATGGGGACAACTGAAAGATAAAATATGTTCTTAAGACCTACTACCGCCGCGTCACACTTTAATTTGTCAGTTCATCGGTGAGGGTCTTTGGTTTTGAGCAGTAAAGATCTCGCTAAATCATTACCCACAAATTTAAATGTGACGCTGTACTACGTCCTTCTTTAACTTCCGACTACTGCAAACGCGGTCACCATGTATCAGGACTGCTCATCAGCCCCGATATCGATCCCGTTGCCCTGCAGCCTGTCCTGTCCGTCTAGAGCTGTTCACAGAAAAACATAGCCGATTTTCCTGAGAAAAGACTTTGCAGAATACAAAATGGATTCCCGCTTTCGCGGGGATGACATCATAAAACAAACCCCCCAAATAAGTCATTCCCGCGAAAGCGGGAATCCATAAGCATTTTTAAACATCTCCTTTATCGCGACCACTCTATTTTGTGAAATGCTCTATATCGCTGTCTCCTGATGCCGGTATGTTATCACCGGCATCTATGGCAGGGGAGTCTGCTGTTACATGAAGATCAGGTGCACTTGTGTCGACAAAATCACAGGCAATGAGAATAAAAACAAGCATGGTAAGTATAACGGTGATGTTAAGGAGAGCAGCATTTTTCTTTAATAAACAGCTGTAGTGCATTGCTGCATCACCTCTTATTTTTTTGCCGCAGACCGGTGCTGATAGTGAATTACCGGATATCTATTTTTATATATATTGCTTGGCATACTCTTTTGGAAGAGTGCCTTTCATTGTGGCAGGGCAATGTCATATATGGCAAACAAGACCAGCCCTTCCCATTGTGAGTCCGGGAAAGTGCTTGCAAGATAATCCTTAACAACACAAACTCCCGATTTTTGAGAAGAATGGTACAGGTCGCCATCGATAAGCAGACCCTCATGACCAATTATAATACCCTTTTCCCAGTGTGACTTCTTAACCATGGCTGTGCCCAATACCGAGGGAAGTTCTTTAAGCATCTCCGGGGAAAATCCGGCCCGCGGCAGGTAGTTGACCGTAACCCTGTGGCTCCAGTTGTCAAGACGGCCGTTGAAGAAGTAGTTTCCATCCTTTTTTTTGTTTAACGTAACCGTAACCTGCTTAAGCACAGCAGGGTTATGTACATACTGTTGTGTTACGTCAGAAAAATACCGGCTGGCTGAATCCGTAATACGATCCGTTGTAAAGTGATACCTGGTTGTATACCCCACCGCAGCGCCCTTGTAATGCAGCCAGCGCATATGCTGCAGGGCTTCATGGTATGAACGGCCGGCAGCAAAAGCTGTTGCATACAGCACAAACATCGTGCAGTTGGTTTTACCATACGGCAGCCAGTCGGTGCTCTCGTTTTCAAGAGGGTCCAGGTTGTACGGGGCCCCGGTATACATAGCGGCAATGGCTTTGAGCCTACTGGAATGGTCAGAAAAACGCCGGTGCAGTTCTGCCAGCACCAGATCAAGTTCAGCTTTGCTGGACTTAAAAATTTTTATTTTCCCCCGAAACTCTTTGTCACTTAAATTCTGCAGGTTGGTAAAGTCTTGGGCATGCGTGCGAAGCGGTATAACAATAAAAGCAAAGAGCTCCAGAAGAAATACAATAAATATACGTCGAGTTGTCTTCATGAAATTAATTGACATCTGTAGTCAGGTAGCGCAAAGCGAAACCCGACAATTAATCCAAATAAGATGGTGGGTTGCACCCACCTTACCTGCTTTTTTTAACATTTTTGCCATGAAAGAATCTCTCTATACCGCTAACGAACACCTTAACAAGCTGTCGCAGGAGTGGCAGCGGACACGGCAGTCCTTGTTGAAGGCATGGTTATGCATTCATTGTATACGGTTTCCCCAATATTCAGGCTTGCGATGAAGATTTGCAATTGCAACCACTATAATTTCATTTTCCAGGATTTGATATATTATTCCATAAGGGAAACGACGAAGTTGACATCTTCTTGTTCTCTTTGAAAATGGTTGCCATGCCTCTGGAAATTTCCCCAACCTATCAAGAGCGTTCAAAATTTCAGTAAAAAAAGCATCACCAAGGCCGGGCATCTCATAATTATAATATGAAATAGCTTCATCTAATTCAATTTGAGCAATCTCTAAAAATTTAATCTTCATTCTTTTGCCTACTTGTATTTTTCAAGAACTTCTCTTAATGTAAGGGTCTTGATTTTTCCTTGTTGATAGGCATCAATGCGACTCTCCGCTTCATTAGCCCATAATTTTTCAATCTCTTTATCTGGTTCATCAAGACTTGATATCAATTTATCAATAAGCTCTGCTTTTTCTGAAGGAGGCAATATCAAGATTTTTTTTAAAATCTGATTCGGTATAGTCATTTCATTCTCCTATATAATTATATTGATTTTTAATATCCATCAGCATAATTACCCTTCACCAGCTGCTGTTGAAGCAATAGCAGTAAGGTTAAAGGTGTTGTTATGTCTTTTTTTATGAAATGTTATTTTTATGAAAATATTCATCCTCAGGTAAATATGCATGAAGAATCGAGAACAAAAAAAGTCAGGTCTACGTTTGACCCTTGCTGATTATTTTTTCAATCTTCTGTACCCGCTGTCTTATCTTGCTATCCTTTGCAATAGTTTGTATCATTTTATTAACAACGCTACTGACGCTGCTATAT
>JANQFE010000065.1 GCA_028278025.1 Thermodesulfobacteriota bacterium
CAAACATTTATTACATGGATGTCCATACGTTCAGTGTACTTTTAGAACTTTACAGGAGAAAAAGTATTATTGTTTACGGCGACTGAATTGTAAGTGTGGCAAGGATGATTTTGCTAACCTGAAAAATTATTGGCTTTAATTTGTTAGGTAAGAACCGTATCATACAGTTTTGGGTTGGTTCAAAATCATATCTGGCAGGAAAATAAAGAAGGTCAGCCGTTATATGACTGACCTTCAATAGTGCATTTTGTTTTAGAAGAATCGGCCTATGTAGGGCGGTACCCTGTTGTGCAGGTCTGGGCCGGACCGATAATATCCATAATCTCATCTTCAGAATAGGTAATCACCGTTGGGGGTTCATATTCTTTTTGTTTTTTCATTTGCTTCTTCCCTTTTTCTCTATTGTATATTAATTTCCAAGCAGTAATCGAGGAGTTGCAGAGACCGGCCCATGCATAGTAGAAACACCAGCAGTGTCAACGTCTTCAAGTTGGTAGTAATAGGTTTGCCTGTTCTGTAGATCTCCATCAATGAACTCATACTCTGCCCCTTCTGTGGAGTTGCCCTGTGCCGGGATCAATGCATCATTTATCTTGATGTATTCACCTTTTTCGGATTCTGACCGGTAGAGGTTGAAACCGGAATGATCGATTTCCGAGGAGGTGGACCAGACGATGACGACCTCGTGTTTTCCGGGAATAGCCTGAAGGTTTGAAAGCTCAATCAGGGTCGCCCCCGGCACAAAATCTTCCTTAAATTTGACAAATTTTTCCACAGGAACATAACACACATTATAGACATAGTTTTCAACGGATCCGTAGCTATCCTTGATATGGCATATAGTTTGCTCCATCCTAGAGGACAGGGAGGGGTCGAAGTTGGGTGAAAGCGTGTAATCAACAGCTACGGTGTCTTCCGGAACACCCAGCATGAGAAGTATGATGGCTGCTATTATGCCCGTGCGATCCTGACCGCCGCTACAATGAAAAACGACCGGTTTTTCTGCATCAAATATTTTAGTCAAAATAGCCCCGACTCGATCCGGCAGCTGATCAATCATGGCGCAATAATACTTTGTAAAGATGTGCGGGGTTTGATCACAGATGGATGCGTACGGGGCAAGGTCAAGAGAAAACTCGTCCGGAACAGCCGGATAAAATTCGTAACTCCACGCTGGATCAAGAATATCCGGTGCATGGGCGACCTCACCCTCTCCACGGATATCGAGCACGCTCTTTAACCCCAGGTGGTTCAAATAATCTAAATCATTTTCTGTCAAGGTGCTCAATACATCCGAACGGTACACCATGCCCCATGCAAGGCTTTCGCCGTTAGTTGTAGCATATCCACCTAAATCGCGGAAGTTTTCAGGCCCCTCGAGCGGCAAAAATCTTTCTTCTGCACCTGCCCGCTGACTGAAGAATGCCACGATGCACACAAAAAGCACCAAAGATATCGAACGGGAACTCTTTTTAACAGCAAACCTGTACTCGGCATTGTTGGTCTTTACGCTCATGGTTGTGCCTCCATATTATCGGTATTATTTATTTTTATGCTTATTATAACACTTGCAAGCTTGTTATGCAACTACATTGTGCAGCTACAGGACCGCCCAAAGGGGGGCTTCTGACGCCTGATGATCTTCACGTGGCGTAAATGTTTATCATTACTAACCTACGTAAAGTCAATATTCAATTTTGTAGGATTTTTCCTCCTTCTTTATAATATTATCCCTTAGGTTGACATAACGACAAAAATGAGTGGAGTAATTTTCAACCGAGGCATGGCTTGGAGTATAGCTTTTCGTGGATAAATGCACGCAAGGACAAAACATTTGCAACTGAATGGCAATCGCCGGATGATATGTTATAAATAAAGTGTTCTATTAAAAGCACCCTAAGAGAGGTCATTGTGTGCTTTAGAAGCACTTCTTCTGACTATTGCCGCAAAACCATAAAAAAACTTTTCATGCGGCTGGTGCCCGGATGGGTTATGCTGATACTCGTCACAACTCCTTTGGTGCAGGCCCAGGAAGGATACATATTTGTAACCAAATGGGGTTCCTTTGGGTCCGGGGATGGGCAGCTTGCCTTTCCTTATGGTATTGCAGTCGGTCCACAGGGCACTATCTATGTTGCCGATACCTTCAACAGCCGGATTCAAAAATTTAGTGTTGACGGCGCCTTTTTCAGCACCTGGGGCTCACCTGAAGAAGGGGATAATCAACTGGGCCTGCCCGTAGGCATCAGCGTCGATGTTGCGGGAAATATTTATGTTGCTGATAGTTCTCTCAGCCTGATAAAAAAGTTTTCTTCTGAGGGCACCTTTATTACCACCTGGGGTGAGGCAGGTGCTACAGACGGGCAGTTCAGTGCTCTGCAGGGCCTGGCAGTGGATAGTGCGGGGAATGTATATGCAGCGGATTTTGCCAACAACCGTATTCAGAAATTCACCTCGGAGGGTGACTTTCTTACCACGTGGGGCTCCTTCGGCAATGGGGAAGGACAATTCAACGGCCCCTATGGTGTAGCAGTAGATTCAAACGGCAATGTCTTTGTAACGGATCAAGCAAATCATCGCATCCAGAAATTCACCTCAGAGGGCACGTTTATAACGCAATGGGGCTCCAATGGTTTTGGCAATGGTCAGTTTTTCTTTCCCTACGGCCTGACAACAGATCCGGCCGGTAATGTCTATGTTGCGGATGCGTTCAACTTTCGCATCCAGAAATTTTCTCCTGAGGGGGTTTTTATTACCGCATTCGGCACATTCGGTACCGGACCCGCTCAGTTTAGTTTACCCACTGATGTGGCTGTGGATGGAAACGGAAATGCCTATGTAACAGATACCAATGGACCCGGCATTCATAAATATGCCCCCGAAACTCCACCAGTGTTTACGACAACCACGGTGATGATCACAACGACAACATCAACACCGGATGACATAGTACCACCGGAATGCCCGATTGCAGGGTTGCTCATGGAAGGGGCTGAAAGTCTTGACCGCATCAGGCTGTACCGGGATACAGTCCTGCTCAACAGTTCACGCGGGAGACTGTATGTACAGTATCTCTATAGATACGGACGCGAGCTTAACCGCATCCTGGAACGCAACCCTTTTTTGCAGGAAAGAGCAATTCGGGTGTTGCATGCTGTTGAGCCGCTTATAGATGCGGTTTTAGAGGGTGATGCAGTCGAACCGAGCCGGGATTTGCTCCTTGAACTTGAAGCATTGTGTGATCTAGTTATAGAGCAGGCCCCTGAAGATATGCAAAGGGTCCTTGAAGACTTCAAGAAAGATATCCGGGATGATGGTTTTGTACAGAGTTTACACTGAAAAAGAGCAGGGTCAGGTTAAGGCATTAAGGTTTTAATCAGGATTGCGACAAGCAGCCTCCCGCAATTTTTCAAAATTACAAACATTTATTACATGGATGTCCATACGTTCAGTGTACTTTTAGAACTTTACAGGAGAAAAAGTATTATTGTTTACGGCGACTGAATTGTAAGT
>JANQFE010000068.1 GCA_028278025.1 Thermodesulfobacteriota bacterium
TTTATTCATCAAGTTCTAATTCTAATTGTTGTTTTTCAATCTTTTCCTGTTCACGAATGTAGGTTCTTATGGCTGTTTCATCAAGTCCAACGGTACTGAGACAATATCCGCGTGCCCAGAAGTGCAGTCCTGTTACGCGAGGCTTTTCCAATACGTTGCGATGGATACGTACGGAACCTCCCCCTCTTCTTGGTAAACAAATAAAAAAATTGACATATAGATAATCTTAGTATATTTTTTTAAATAATTGTAACAAGTTCGTACTAAATAGTATTTTTAATCTGAAATCCAGTAAGTTTTGAATTAAAGGCCCAAGGGATTTTGCATTAAATCCCTTGGGTTTTTTTATTAACGAACTGCCTGAACAACCAACGAAGTGAAAGAGGAGTATAGAAGAAAACAGATAGATCAACCGGTAAATGCCGGGATTCCGTATCGGAACACACTAATAAAAACAATAACAGTAAACTATATAAGAAAGAAGAACAGCTAATGAGTTTCAAAAAGTTTAATTTTCATGGAAAAATACTTGCCGGTGTTGAGGCCCTCGGCTACACCGAACCAACACCGATTCAAATGCAATCGATACCGCCTATTCTGGCCGGCAATGATGTCATGGGCCTTGCCCAGACCGGTACCGGCAAAACCGCAGCATTTGTGCTGCCCCTTCTGCAGCGCCTCATGCAGGGGCCCCGCAGAAAAATTCGTGCCTTGATTATAGCACCAACCCGGGAGCTGACCGAACAGACCCATAAAGTTATCGGACAGCTGGGCCGCAGGACAGGGTTGCGCAGCTTAAGTGTGTATGGCGGGGTAAGCATGCGGCCCCAGATTACTTCCCTGAACAGGGGCGTTGATATTGTTTCAGCCTGCCCCGGCCGCCTGCTGGATCATATTCAGCGAAAAACTATTGATGTTTCCCGTATTGATGTGCTGGTTCTGGATGAAGCCGACCACATGTTTGACATGGGCTTTTTGCCTGATATTAAGAAAATAATAAGCTATCTGCCCTCGCAGCGGCAAACCCTGCTGTTTTCCGCAACCATGCCCAAGGACATAAAAGCGCTTGCAGACAAAGTTCTTACTGATCCGGTGCGGGTTCAGATCGACCATACGGCGCCGGTGGCTTCGGTTGCCCACGCATTCTATCCCGTGGAAACAGATCGCAAAACGGATCTTCTGAAAAACATTCTCGACAACAACGAAACCGGGCCGGTTCTGGTGTTTACCCGTACCAAGATGCGTGCCAAGCGTGTTGCACAGCAGTTGGACAGGTTTGGATATGACGCCACGGCCCTGCATGGCAACCTGTCTCAAAACAACCGGCAGAAAGCGCTGGACGGCTTTGGCTGCGGCAGGTACAAGATTCTGGTCGCAACCGATGTGGCTGCCCGCGGAATCGATATACACAGGGTTTCACATGTGATAAACTATGATATGCCCGATACGGTAGACGCCTACACGCACCGCATCGGCCGTACGGGCCGTGCCAGTGAGACCGGAGATGCATTTACCTTTGTTACCGGAAGCGATACAGGCCCGGCCAGCTCCATTAAGCGGGTTCTTGGCAAACGGGTGAAGCATTGCGTCATGGAAGGGTTTGCCTGCAGCTCTTCTGCCGGCGAGCGTCAAATGCGAAAAAAGCGCCGCAACGGACAGCGGGACAATGCACGCACTGGTCCCAAACCAACCTTTCGTTCAAAACCGAAAGGCCGCCTTTCTTCAAAGAGGGCACAGCGGCACGCTGTATAGCAGCTACAACAAACAGGACGACTTTCAACACCACAGGCAGGGCCAAATGACCCTGCCTGTGGTGTGTTTCCCGTATTTAATCTTTACTCCACTAGAAAAGGACCATTAAGCTGTGTAGTAGCACCCTGGATGGTCCGATCCGGGTTAAGCGCACCGTTTAGAGTGTTGATGCCGCCATAGGCATAAGCCGCATTATTAGTAAAAACTTAATATTAAAAAAATTTTATAGTACATAGAAAAATCATCATTTTTTATTTTTTTCTACTCAATCTATTTATCAATATAAATAATTATTTATTTTTTATATCTATTTTGCTGCATAAAATACTGACATCCACCGTTAAATCAAAAATTTAAGCTTGCATGCAGAAATGCTTCCCGCTATAGTAGAAGGTACACTGAGAGAAATTTTAATTTTTTCTCTGGTAACTACCTGCTTTCATACGAGCACAACAAGGTAAATCCAATACATGCAAGAGCGCAGTCAATATGACCGCCGCTGTGGGAAAGACCGCCGCGGCAACCATACAAACAGTACTGAATATCCCGGCACGGAAAGGCGCTGTTCCAAACAGGATCGTCGCTCATCAAAAGAGAAAAGGGCCGGATGGGTACGGGAAACCCGCTGGAGCAGTGTATGCATGGAACTATTCAGGTAAGGCCCATCAAAAAGGTGTGCGCATGAAAAACCTTCTACTGTCGATGACTCTGCTGATTGCGGCAGGCTGCCTCCACAACCATGGTGAATTTCAGAAGGGACCGCCTCCTAAAGACTTTCGGGGAATAAAATGGGGCACACCTATTGAAAAAATTGAGAACATGGTCTATTATGTCCCCCCCGACCAGAAGACCATAAAATGCTGCAATGAACGTTTTGAAAAAGAGCTGCATCAAAAATGTTACCTGAGGGTAAATGAAAAATTACGCGCAGCAGATGTCCGGCTGGACAAAATAATATATCACACCATTAACGATACATTTTTTAAAGTCACAATCCTGTACACCCATTCCCACCCCGATACCCTAAAACTGATGCAACGGCTTGAAGCCAAATACGGCTATCCTGACGTAGCCCCCAACCCTTACCAAGGCACCTGGCAGTGGCCTGAATTCAGACTTGAGCTTGACAACACCAGGGGATTGATCGAATACCGTCACATAGAGGTTGAAGAAAAAGAAAGAGCTGAAGTGGCTAAAATGAAAAGAAAGACCATCAATGACTTATAAGCACACCTGCATACCTGTGCAGACAGCCTCTCCGTGTCTCAAGACCCCCTGAAAAACCGCATAATCCATATAACTACCCATACTCCGGAAGATCAATTCCACTTTTTATTATCGGTAACCTGCGAAAGCATAGCCTCACAGCCCTGCCTTCGTTCCTCACATTCACTCATTGCCACAACTAAATCATTGATAAAATCGATAACTGCCCGTGACAGATCTGCTTCTTTAAAGTAGTCCGGCAGCTTTTTTATGGCGTCATACACCCGCCGGTCTTTTTCTTTGTCCAAATCAAATCGTATAGTAATCTCTTTTTCATTCATATCCTCTCCTTAAAGCATCTGCCTTTTTTCTAGCCCGCATTATTCATCAGCATGTAGTGAACGCACTATCCCCTGGTGTTTACTACAAAAAAACCTTCCGGCACACCTGCAGCCTGTGGCATCGGATGGGGCTGCAAAGGCGGTGCGGGCGATGGGCGATATAGTATCTTCCGGATATTCCAGCGAGCCCAACCTCCGACTCCACAGCTTTAATTGTCGGTTAGTACGAGTATGCTATTGCATATGATAAGATTCTATTGTAAATAGAGCAAATCTGTCTTTTTACAGATTGTACCTGTTGAAACAATAACTAATTACATACATTTTCTTGTCAATTATATTTTACTGATTATTCTGAATATTTAATACATCAAAAGCTTCCCTAAGGCTATGAAAACTACTCCACTGATTTTCAATCTTTTTCCACGATACTTTGATACTATCAATAAATGGTCTGAACACCTGCCCCATGTACAACGTATGGGTTTTAACCACATATTTATAAACCCTTTTCACTACACCGGCTTTTCCGGAAGCCTGTATGCAGTAAAAGATTTCTATAAGCTTAATCCATATTTTCTCAGAGATGATCAGGATCCTTGTGATTTTGCACCTCTGAAAATGTTCATTGCAGAATGCGAAAAACGGGGCATCCGGATCATGATGGATCTGGTTATCAATCACACGGCAATAGATTCAGTGCTGGTTGATACCCGTCCTGAGTGGTTTGTACACGACACAGCCGGCAAAATCGTCAGCCCTTTTTGCGTCGACCCCAATGACAGCGGTAACATTACCGTGTGGGGTGATCTGGCAAAACTTGATCATGAGGAGACTGCTGACCGACAGGGGCTGTGGAGCTTTTTTGATGAACTTATCAGGTTTTACCAGGATATGCATATCAACTGCTTTCGCTGTGATGCTGCCTATCAGGTGCCGGCTGATCTGTGGCAGCATCTGATTTCATCTGCAAAACAGCGTTACGAAGATACGGTTTTTTTTGCTGAAACCCTGGGCTGCCGTCCTGATCAGATAGCGGAGTTAAAGGAAACGGGATTTGACTATCTTTTTAATTCCTCAAAGTGGTGGCACTGTGATGCTCCCTGGTGCCTTGATCAGCATAATGAAAACCGCGGCATTGCCCCTTCTGTCAGTTTTGCCGAAACCCATGATACCGAGAGGCTGGCAAAGGAAGGTCCCGGCACCCTTGCGGTTCAAAAAGGCCGCTATGTTCTGTCTGCTGTTTTCTCTGAAGGACTGCTCATGCCTATGGGATATGAGTTTGGTGCTACTATAAAAACTGATGTAGTCAAAGGTTCCCCGCAAGACGCCTGCGAACGACCGCAGTGGGACCTGTCAGAATGGATCGCAGGAATACATCAGTTAAAACTTGCCAGGCCGGTTCTGCGGGAGGAAGGCACCTGGGAAGCTCTGTGGCGCTATGATGATGAGGTCTTTTTCATGGAAAAACATTCCCGCTCAGACCCTGACCCGGTCCTGGTATGCGTTAACAAAAACCAAACCGCAGAAACCGAAATCGATGCGGATCGTCTGCCTGACAGGGTCCACTCCTACACAAAAATGATCTATCCCTGCCGGGATCCCGGCGAAAGCTGTTCATTTTCAACACCGCTTATGCTGAAACCGGCTGAGATCGTTCTTTGGATAACGTGAAACAACTGAAATCCAACGAGGGGTACTGTTAAGGAGTTACGTCTAGTAACAGGATGGAGCTGTTATATGCAACCTAAAACCTTTAAAGCACTGGTAGTAGAAGAAACACCTGATAAAAAATTCGTCCGGTATCTGAGTCAGACAACGATAGCGGCATTGCCCCCGGGTGATGTGTTGATCAAAGTCGTCTATTCCTCGCTGAATTATAAAGATGCGCTTTCTGCCGTCGGCAATCGGGGCGTTACCAAACAGTATCCCCACACTCCCGGGATTGATGCAGCCGGGATTGTAGAACACAGCAGCACTGACACGTACCAGCCGGGAGATGCAGTGCTTGTAACCGGTTATGATCTGGGGATGAATACTTCAGGTGGTTTTGGGCAGTACATCCGGGTACCTGCCGGATGGGTTGTAAAGCTGCCTGATAATCTTACCCTGAAGGAAAGTATGGCTTATGGCACAGCCGGTTTTACTGCTGCCCAATCGGTTTTAAGGCTTGAACAGTCCGGCATAACCCCTGAAAGCGGCGAGGTTCTGGTGACCGGCGCCACGGGCGGAGTCGGCAGCATTGCTCTTGCCATCCTTGCCAAAGATGGTTATCAGGTGGTTGCAGCAACCGGCAAGCCGGACCAGCAGCAGTACCTTCTTGACCTGGGAGCCCGGAGGATTATCAGCCGCAACGAGACAAATGATACCTCAGGGCGTCCCCTCTTACCGGCCCGCTGGGCTGGTGTTGTTGACACCGTAGGCGGAAATATTTTGGCAACAGCCATCAAATCGACAAAACACCGGGGCACCCTAACAACGTGCGGGAACGTAGCAGCAGCAGAGCTCTCACTGACCGTCTATCCATTCATCCTGCGCGGTGTCGGTCTTTTAGGGATTGATTCTGCTGAATGTCCCTACCCCATGCGCCGTCAGACATGGCAGAAACTGGCTACAGACTGGAAACTGCAACAACTTGACCGCATCTCCCGTGAAATAACCCTTGATGAACTTGGGCAGGAAATAGATCTTATGCTGCAAGGGAAAAAAAGAGGCCGAGTTATTTTAAATTTGAGAGCATAACTATAAAAGCACTATGAGGCTTGAGAGATGCGAAACCGGTATTTTCTCAGCACTCATCCCCCGTTATCCGCACTGCAGTTACACCACCACTACCGAGTTATCACTGTCTCCATATGGGGTAGGTATATATTTGTCGGCTTGCCAGTCATTCTCCCACGTGCCGTTATCAATAAAGTACCGGTACTGATACTCCCGGCCCGGTTCAAGGTCGAGTTTTATGGTATGGTCGCCGTTTTTCAGTTTCTTCATAGGGTTGGCATTTGTATCCCAATTATTAAAATCACCGACAATATATACCAGATTGCCGTCAACAACCGCAGCCCGGGGTAATCTGAAGGTTACTTTACATATATTCTTGGTTTTTAGATACTCCTTTTTTATACCACCAGTTGATGCCTTTGATTTCTTTACAGTACGCTGTGCCGACTCTTTTGCAGATGATGCATTAGGTTTTTTTTTATCTGTATTTGTTATCATACATTTTTCTCCTCATACCAATAAGCATTAATAATCATCCCGGCATCCGGGCCAGTATTGCTGGACAGCCAAAAGCCGTTTAACAAAGAGATACGTTAGTGTCAATAGTTTTTTTATATCCCTGCGGGACCGTATTATCCGGCAAACAGGAAGTGCACAGGCTTTTCTGATATCTGCATCAGGCCTATCCATTTAGACGGAACACCTCTATGGTCCCGCAAGGCCGTTCCAAAATCAATCACATAGATAAATTCTCCGCTTTTTTGTTGCACACGATACATTTCAAAGTAGGGCTCCTGCGTTTTTAGATGAAGCTGTATTTTTTCACGCACGTGCCTATAATCGTCCGGATGAATAAGCTCCTCCCCTGCTGTAAGTGTTTTAGGCAATTCACTACGTGAATACCCCAGCCGGCCGGTACGGTTGCCGAACCATTCAATTTTGTCGGTTGAGAGATCTAATTCGTATGCCCGTTCAAAATTAGTTTTTGAAGCCCCCACAAGCTCATCGATAAAAGTCGCCACATGCCGATTATTTATATCTTTATACAGGATTGCCGAACCCTCGGGAGGAGCCTTTACAGATTTTTAAGCTGTCTTGAGCTTCCCCTGATCCTTTATGCTCTTCTATTTCACATTTCAACCGTTCGGTAATGAGCAGCAGCTCGGCAGTCTGTTCAACAACCTTTTTTCCCGGCTTTTTTTGTTTTTCCATAGGCGCGTACAATAAATAAGGTGGTATGGTGATGAGCTGTGTTATATTTTACTTTCCCCTAAATTTACTATAGAATGGGGTCTGCCGTGTGTCAATGGGAAACAATAGGTTATTGTAAGAAAATTGCTTTATGAAACCAGTGCCCTTCAGAGTATACCTTTTTGTGGTCCTGTTTATGGTTCAGGTAGGGCCGGCAACAGCCCGGGCAGAACCGCAAAAGCTGGTTATACTCACAACCGCAGACCTCCATGGCCAGACAGCACCTTTTCCCACCACTACGGGCAATAACACTGTTGTTGAGGCTGGTGGACTCGCCCGGCTTGCCTCGGTTATTGCATCAACAAAGGAGCGCTATCCCGGAAAAGTATTGGTTGTTTCCACGGGAGATACGTTGACCGGTCCCTTTTTCCTTCATTTTAACGGTGAAGCACTTTTCAGGGCTTTATCGCTTGCAGGTGTTGATGTTGCAACCCTGGGAAACCATGAGTTTGACCGCGGAGCAGCCCTGCTTGCAGCCGCACTTAATCATATTAGCTTCCCCCTTGTAGTGTCAAATATTGAAATAAAAAAAGGGGAACTTCTCAAGACACCGATACATGAATCTGTGGTGCTTGAACGCGGTAACCTTAAAATAGGGGTGTTTGGGCTTTTGACACCTGATGTGCAGCTTATTTCCCAGCCGGGCAAAGACATCTACTTTAACCCGAACCTGGCAAATATAGCCCGCCGTATCACGCAAAGACTTAAAGCCGAACAAGGAGTTGACATAGTGATCGCCCTCACGCATATCGGCCTTGCTGCTGACAAAAAACTTGCCGGGAACGTTAAGGAAATAGATGTAATTTGTGGCGGCCATTCTCACGATCTTATGCAGGCCGGCAAGGAAATCATCATGCGGCATCCTGATGGAAATAAAACGATTATCGTACACACCGGTGCCCGGGGAGAACATCTGGGACGTCTGTATCTTACTATAGAAAACGGCCGGGTTATAAACCATCAGTGGGCCCCTCTCAGGATTGATGCCTCTATTTTTGAACATCCCGGCATGGTCGGTCTTATCCGCAGCTACCAAAAAAAATCACCTCCCCGGCACGTGTTAGCCACAGCAAGCACTGCATTGGATTGCCGCTCGGTTACCCTGCAAACCAGAGAGGCCCTGGTTGGCAATATTATAACAGATAGTATGCGCCGGCACTTTACAACTGACATTGCCCTTCACAATGGCGGCGGCATACGGGGCGAGCGTATCATCTCTGCCGGCCAGATTACAACAGAGGATATTAATACGTTATTGCCGTTTGAGAATTCAGTAGTTATTCTCAAACTGAGCGGAGCTGTGCTCAAACAAGCCCTTGAGCGCGGTGTGGCTCTGCTGCCCCATAAGGCCGGTGGTTTTCTGCAGGTTTCCGGACTTCGCTATAGTGTCAATACTACCCGAAAAGCCCAAAAGCTGCGGATGGACTCCAACGGATACCCAACAGGAATTGCCCGCAGCGGAAACCGTATTGTTCGTGTTGAAGTCCGACAGAAAGACGGGTCTTTCCAGCCGCTTAATCTCCAAAAAATATATACCGTTGCGGTTAACTCCTTTCTGGCCGCAGGAGGTGACGGCTATATAATGCTGCAGAATGTTCCGGAGAGGACCCCTACCTATGTAACGTTGAGTAGTGCGCTTATGGTCTGGCTTAAAGAATTTTCTGAAATAAAACCCGAACTTGAGGGCCGTATTCGGATTGTAAATTAGGTTAATCACAAATATTTGTACCATTAAGAAATTCTATCTATAGTTATTACAACTGCTGTATGAACACATTTCGTTACCGGGATGCAAAGCTCAAAGCCCGAATAGTAAAATCAATTCCCTCTGATTGTATTGACACCCGGTAACAACTCCAGTATACTGCACCAGTCAAAAGCAAGGTATTAATAAAGCTAAGGCTTCCTATGAAAGACAAAGCGGCTGTAACAAAAAGGATCGCACCCGATGTCAAACTGGGCAAAGCAGTAAAAATCGTAGATTTTGTAAATCTATATGGTTGTGAGATTGGAGATAATTCAAAGATTGGAACTTTTGTTGAAATACAAAAAGGTTCAAAAATCGGTAAAAATTGTAAGATATCCAGCCATACATTTATTTGTGAAGGTGTAAGCATTGAAGATAATGTGTTTATAGGCCATAATGTTACCTTTATCAATGACTTATACCCACGAGCCACTACATCTGAAGGAACGTTGCAGACCGATGATGATTGGACATGCATTGCTACCCTGGTAAAACAAGGGGCTTCCATAGGTTCCAGCGCTACGATATTATGCGGAATTACCATTGGTGAACATGCAATTGTGGGTGCCGGCAGTATGGTAACCAGGGATGTGCCGGCACATGCAATCGTTGCGGGCAATCCTGCGCGCATTATCTCCAGAGTTGGAGAAAAAAAGACCGCCGGAATAAACAACACCGACTAACCCGCATTGTTTGTCTTTTCTTATGCTCCTCGAAAAAGCATTATTACTATTAATGAAAATGATGTTGCTGTCGATAGATTAACCATATGCAACCTCAGTATAGAATGTTTTTTTAGCGGGAGAATTTACAATCCATACCCTTTTATTTGAGGAGTACCCATGAAAGTTCCTTTTCTTGACCTTAAAGTACAATATGCAGCCCTAAAAAATGAAATATCCGTAGCACTCCAACAAGTGTTGGATAAGACGGCATTTGCCGGGGGCTATTTTGTAGAGAAGTTTGAAACAGAATTTGCAGCATTCTGCACATGCAAATATGCTGCCGGAGTAGGAAGCGGAACAGATGCCCTCTGGCTGGCCCTTCTGGCTCTGGGAGTTGAACCGGGAGATGAAGTAATCACGGTACCCAATACCTTTATTGCAACAGCTGAAGCAATCAGCTTCTGTGGTGCAAAGCCGGTCTTTGTTGATATTGATGAAAACACCTACAATATGGACGCTGCTAAATTAGAGCAGGCCATAACGGCAAAAACAAAAGCCATAATCCCGGTACACCTGTACGGCCAAATGGCTGATATGGATTCCATTATGACTATAGCACAAAAGCACAACGTGATTGTTATTGAGGATGCAAGCCAAGCACATGGAGCTGAATATAAAGGAAAGCCTGCCGGTTCGATCGGTGATGCCGGATGTTTTAGTTTTTATCCGGGCAAAAACCTGGGCGCCTACGGTGAGGCCGGAGCTGTAGTAACCAATAATGCGGATACTGCCGGAAAAATAAAAATGATACGAGATCATGGACAATCAAAAAAGTATCATCATGCTATGATAGGATGGAATGCCCGCATGGATGGACTACAGGGGGCGGTATTAAGTGTAAAACTACAGCATCTGCCTGCATGGAGTCGGGCCCGCAGAGAAAATGCTCAAGTTTACAATGAACTGTTAGAGGGCGTTAATGGTATCGTAATTCCCCAAGAAGCAGACTATGCCAAACATGTATATCATATCTATCCAATTCTGATCAGACAGCGTGACCGGCTTATAGAGTATCTGGCACAAAAGGAAATTTCTTGTGGTATCCACTATCCGATACCGGTTCATCTAACGGAAGCCTACAAAGCCCTTGGCTATAAAAAGGGGGATTTTCCTGTGACTGAAAAATGTGCAGATCAACTGGTTTCTCTACCCATGTTCCCAGAGCTCAGCAAGGAACAAATAATCTACGTAAATCAGGAAATTAAAAATTTTCTGCAGCAAGCGTAAGTGCTTTTTGCAGCACATTTTTTGAACCTTTATATTTTATGGGGGCCTGCTTTACAGAAAGGCTCAGGCTTTTTAGCTTGAGCCTTTCTGTTTTACCATATAATTTTTTAACTCCCGCACAGAGCTTTCAAGGCTGCGGATTTTTTTATCCAGGAGACGAATGCGGTCCAGGATTTGATCATGACATTGCATGTAGGTTGTAGATTGTGAAAAAAGAATTTCTTTCAATTCGCCCAGTTCCTGACTCTCCTGTGCAGGTTTGTCTTGTCCTTCATGCTCCAGGTATGCCTTTCTATTGATAAGCTGATCTTTTTTATAGGTATCCAGGTATTTTATTTCGCCACTTTCAAAATATTCCCGGGCGATGCCTTCGCGCAGGCCGTCTTGATAATTCCAATCCCCCTTTAAGACCCCGCTTTCATAATATTCTTTATAAAGCCCGCCCCTCTTCCCGCTCATATAATTACCTTTGGCTTTCAACTGACCATTTTCATAGTACTCTTCCAGCGGCCCTTCGGGTTTGCCGTTGATATTTTCCCATTCAGCCTGCAATGCGCTGCTCTCATAATACTCGCGTGCTATTCCTTCCGGTTTGCCGTCTATGGCTTCCCATTCAGTCTTCAAGGCCCCGCTTTCATAATATTCTTTGTTCTTGCCGTCTATTTTGCCATTTGAGAAAATAGTCTCTTTAAATACCGTACCGCTATGATGGTATTCTTTGGTTATACCGTCTGCTTTGTCATTGTGAAACTCTACTTCCAGCCACAACCTGCCATCCTCACGATAAATTTTTGTAAGACCGTTGCGTCGGCTGTTTTTGTAAGATGCTTCTGAAAGGATACTGCCATTGTCATAATATTGTTTTACAACACCATCCGGGATGGTGCCCTCAAGTCGAATAACATCATAGTTTTTATCTACAATTGTTCTGGCTACTTCCACCTCATCACTATAAAAAATGAGCGTCATGGTACCATCTTCATTATCAATTTTTTTACGTATTATTTCACTTTTTTTCATAAATGCTCTGCGTCTTACTGGATTAAAATCTATGAAGTTATTGTTTTTTCATAAGTCTAGCTGTATTACACATAAAATTCAAGCAAAGATTATTGGTAAAACCAGATCAGACATAATAACGGAATAATTCCTTGGCAGGGGTTGTTGCCGTCCGGGTCCGGACATGCAGGAAGCACAGTTGTGAAAAGTCTCAGGCAGGAAGGAGGCTCTCTGCACTAGTGCATGAGGACAATTAACATTGTGCTTTCATACGTCGGCCACCTTTGGCTTGAGCCCCGCGACAAGCTCGGGACAGGCTGCACAGGCGGTGTGAGCACGGGCCTTGATGACAGCTTTACCATTTATTTTATCAGTTCAACCGGTGCCCTGGGTCTGCCTGAGCGCCAAAGCACGCGTAAGTACTGCTACAATTTCATCTACAGTAAACGGTTTAGTAACAATCATATCAACATGGGATTTATACATTTCTTTTTCCTCTGTTTGCATGCTCCAGCCTGTTATCAATATAACGGGCACCTGAGTGTCTATTTTCTTGACTTCCTCGGCAACCTGCCAGCCGGTCATATTAGGCATAGCAAGATCAGTAAAAACAATATCAAATGATTGCTGTTGAAAAAGCGCCAATCCTGCTCTGCCATCAGAGGCAGTTGCAATTGCATGCCCTTCTTGACTCAGAATATCAGCAAGAAGCAGACACACATCTTCTTCATCTTCTATTATAAGGATCCTTGCATTGTGCTGCTGCATACCCGTCTCCATATTTTTTTGCTTCCTTGTGACCTTTGTGGGGACGCCGGGGGATTGTTATCACAGGGCGTGTTTTATTGATTCTCGACTCCTTTTCTTTTTTCTTTAAAAAAAAGACCAATTAAAATTAATTCTTGATGTTTTTTTAATTAAATAATAGTATTTGCATAGAAATTTATTATTGTTGTCAAAAACCCGTGCACCTTACGGGCCAGCAAGTCAATAACTGCAGGCGTGGATTTCAATGAAAACAATGAATCCCGGGATGTTGAAAAAGTAATGTGCCTGGGGCTGTTCAAAGATGTCCAGAACATAAAAGGGATTGTACATGCATAGAATTCTCATTATAGACGATGATTCCAGACTCGTAGAGAATGTTACAAAATATCTCAAGGATTTCAGCTATACCATAGAATCATCACGTGACGGCATGAACGGTCTATTAAAAGTTAAATCCTTTAGGCCTGATTTAGTAATCCTGGATCTTATGATGCCGAATTTGGATGGCCTGGAGGTATGCAGGCAAATCAGGAAGGCCAGTTCAATACCTATTATTATGCTGACAGCACGGGGTGATGAGTCCGACATCGTAACCGGCCTTGAGGTCGGTGCCGACGATTACCTGACTAAACCATTTAGTCTGCGTGAACTTTTAGCGCGTGTTAAAGCCAGACTGAGAGGGGCAGAAAAGGTTCACAACACCTCCGGCCCCAGGGAAAATGTTATTACCAGCGGTGATCTTACTATTGATGCCGCTAAGAGAGAAATCTACAAGAAAAATAAAAAAATAAATCTGACCGGTACGGAATTCAACCTGCTCTGGTTCATGGCTTCCCGGCCGGGGATTGTGTTCAGTAGGGACAAGTTGCTGGATGAACTCAGAAACCGAGAACTCGAACCCTTTGATAGATCCATTGATGCTCATATCAGTCATCTTCGAAAAAAGATTGAACAATCTCCTAAAAATCCAAAATATATCGTAACCGTTTGGGGCGTTGGTTATAAATTTCAAGGAAGCTAGTTATGGCTCGGCTCAGAATCAGTATCTACTGGAAAATTTTCTTAACCATCCTTGCAAGTACGGCTCTCAGCTCTTTTGTTATAGGTATATTATACATAGGTCGTGCCCCCCAGATTAAAACTCACCCGCACATCCAAAAAAGTCTTATCCAGGAAACAAGATTCATTGCTGCGTTTATTATAGACCGCTATGAGAATTCATCATCCTTCCTTGAAGAGATTGTCCGGAAAATCCACCAACAACAGCAGGCTAATCTCAGGGTGTTTGACCAGAGTGGCCGGCAGCGTGCTTCTGCAATGCAGGAACGCCTAAAAGATACGCAAAAAATATCTCAACAGATTATTGAAAGCACGCTTGAAACCGGATATAACGTTCAGCTGATGTATCCAAAATGGGTGCTGACACCGGTAGTTTCTATACCGCTGCATCTTGGTGGGAACAGACCCATGGTCCTGCAATGCTATTATCCTTTTTCAAAAAGCGTTAAAAGCATCCTGCCCAGGGGCCTGGCTGAAGTTATCACTATCATCATTCTGGGGGGTCTCATTGCGCTGCTCACACGTTACCTGACCCGTCCCATCAGGGAGCTGACACGGTTAGCAAAGGATATGGGCAAAGGTAATTTTGGGGCACAGGTAACAATCAGATCACATGATGAGGTTGGTGAACTTGCAAAGAATTTTAATAACATGTCTCAACATATGGCCAAACTGCATAAATCCCGCCGGGAACTGTTTACTGACATCTCACACGAACTGCGCTCACCGCTTGCCAGAATCCTTACAGATGCAGAAATACTAATTGACCGGCAGATGGAACCGCATGATCGGGAGCAGCATCTGAAAGCAATCTGCAACGAGGTAAAAAATCTTGATCAGCTCATCGGTGATCTTGCTATACTGTCTCGCAGTGAACATGATACGGTTACCATATCACCGGTGTCATCATCGCTTCAGGATGTCATATCACAAGCTGTCTCCCTGTTTATGCTCCAAATCGAGGAGCAGGGCATCATCTTAAAGCAGCATATCGCTAAAGACGTGCCTCCATTAATGATTGACCCCACACGCATAGGCCAGATTATTTCAAACCTGATTATGAATGCCTTGCGATATACGCCGGCCCGGGGAACAATTGAAATAGGTCTTACACAAAAAAACAGCACGGCAGAGGTATGGGTTAAGGATACCGGTGAGGGAATCCCGGCAGAAAAGCTTCCCTATATCTTTGATAGATTTTACCGGGTGGACTCTTCACGGTCCCGTTCAACCGGAGGATCAGGCCTTGGCCTGGCAATAGCCAAGCAGTTTATCGAATCACATGGCGGTACCATCCGGGCGCAAAGCAACCCGGAAGAAGGTACCTGCATATGGTTCACTCTTCCTATATCGCAGTAATTATTTGGTGGAATTGTAAATATATGATATTATTCTGTTTTATTATTTGGTTTTGTTAAACAGAGACATAGCATAGCGAGAATGTAGTAATAATTTTACCTGAACAATCCCTCACCCCAAGGAGGATCACCAATAAAACATTTACAAAGACTCCCTAAAAAATTGTGGATCCTAGTCCCGATCCTTATCGTGTTGCTGATTGCCCTGCTGCTTGCCGTGCGCCTCATGGAACGAAAAAGGCTGCAGGCGCTCGACATGTCGGCCAGGCAGCAAAACATTGTGCCGATAAAGGTAATCACGGTTCAGGCTGACGATATTCTGCGCTCTGTCAGGTGCTCAGGTGTCCTGCAGGCCTGGCAAAAAGCCGTTATCCTTGCTGAAGTATCAGGAAAAGTTATATCCATTAATGCCAGAGTCGGCGATCAGTTGGAACCCGGCTCACCGATACTTAAAATTGATGATGAAATGCCGACCTATGCAGTCGAACAAGCCGAGGCCAAGATGCTGCAGCTTGAATCGAATTATGAGATCAGCAAAAGGGAGCTTGAACGCAAAAAAACTCTTTATAAAAACAAAGTCATTTCCGAGTTCGAATTTGAAATTGCCAGGGCCAAAGTCAAAGCCGACCAGGCAGTGCTTAAAGCGGCACAGGCTTCTCTGAAACTTGCCCGCCGGGAGCTTCGCGAGACCTTAATTACCAGCCCCATACAGGGAATACTGGCCGATCGCAGCGTTGATGTCGGATCAAACATCATAAAAGGTATAAACGTAGCAACCGTTGTCGATATTAACAGGGTTAAGATAAAAGCCGGTGTGTCTGATAAAGAGGTTGCCGAAATACAGCTGGGACAAAGAGTTGAAGTGGAAACGGATGCGTATCCCCGGCAAATCTTTATCGGCTCAGTATACAGTGTCGGCACAAAGGCTGATGACAGCACCCTGTCGTTCCCTGTTGAAATCGTTCTAGAGAACCAACAGGCCTCGCTGCTTAAACCGGGGATGGTTGCACGGGCCACAATACAAACCGGCATGTATGTAAATGCTGTGGCCTTGCCGCAGGAAGCCATGCTTGGCCCTGACGGACAACACTTTACCTGGACCGTTAACAGCAGTAAAGCCTATAAAGCCGCTATTAATCCAATAGATCTTATCGGATCGGATATTATTATTCAAACCGGGCTTGATCCGGGACAGCAGATCGTTATCTCCGGTCAGGATAACCTTTTTGAAGGATGCCAGGTTCACATAATTGGAAAATAAAAATCCAAATTCCAAAATCACAAGTCCAGTGTTTGTATGAATCTTGCCAGAATTTCCGTTAAAAATCCCGTGACAGTCAATACTGTAATGATTACCATCATTGTGTTTGGTATAATTTCCCTCATGCGCCTTCCCCGGGAATACCTGCCCGATATAACCTTTAACATGGCCGTGGTTGCAGTAACCTGGCCCGGGGCAGCACCTGAAGATGTTGAAAAACTTATTACGATCCCCATTGAGGAAAAGATCAGAGATCTGGATTCAATTGACATTGTCATGTCAAAGTCCAGTGAGGGCCGTTCCGGAACGTTCATACGTTATGAAGACATAACCGAAGACGACTTTAAGATTGCTTTCCAGGAGTTGAAATCCGCGGTCAATGAAGTTACCGACTTGCCCGAGGACGCCGAAGACCCGATTATTTTCGATCTGGAAACAGGGGCCCTGATGCCTTCGCTTCAAGTAACCATTACGGGGGATCTTCCTGAACGAGTCCTCAAAGAGCTTGCTGATGAGTTCAAAGACCGGCTGCTTGAAATTGACAATATTGCCAAGTTAGAACTTACCGGTGTTCGTGAAAGGGAAATATGGGTAAGTGTTGATCCTGACCGTCTTTTCGGATACGGACTTTCTCTTGAACAGATAGTGCAGGGTCTGAATGCAACAAACTTTAACATGCCGGGAGGAACCCTGGACCATGGCAGCTCTGAATATCTGATCAGGACTATCGGTGAGTACGACCGGCCCCAGGCCATAACAAATGTTATTGTACGCTCGGACCCGCAAGGCAGGCACGTAAAAATCGGTCATATTGCCAAAGTGCAAGAAACCTTTGAACGGGCCCGCACACTGTCTTTCTTCAACAGGAAACCGGGGGTCAGTTTCAACGTCTCCAAAAAAAGAGAGGGCAGCACTATTGCCATAGTAGACGAGATTAAACAAATTGCCCGTGAATTTGAAGAAGCCCGTCTGCCGGCCGGGTGCAAGATTCTCATGTCCAATGACAGCTCCGTTCAAATCAGAGATGCTATCAGAAAGCTATCAACAAATGCTCTGGTAGGAACACTCTTTGTCGTACTGCTGCTGTGCCTGTTTATAGGCAAACGCAATGCACTGTTTGCCGGCATCGGAATCCCCGTGTCACTCATGTGCACTTTTTTATTCATGGACATAACCAGCTCAAGCATCAATACCAGCAGCCTGTTTGCCTTGATGATGGTCATAGGTATCATTGTTGATGATGCCATAATTATTATTGAGAACTGCTACCGCTACATCAATCTGGGCTTAAAACCGGCTGAGGCGGCTGTTGTCGGCGCCTCAGAGGTTATGGGGCCTGTGTTTACTGCAGCCCTTACTACAATTGCGGCCTTTGCACCACTTATGCTTCTGCCGGATGTCATCGGTAAATTCTTACGGGTTGTTCCTATAATTGTGTGTCTGGCCCTGACAGCGTCACTGCTGGAAGCATTTCTTATCCTGCCGTCACACATAGCCGACTGGAGCGGCAAGGCCAAACCGCACTTTTATCGCGAACGTATCGTAAACAGCCTGCGCGCCTTCTATACCCGCCGGCTTACGTTTTTACTGAAACGCCGCTATGTCTTCTTTTCCGGGGTCTGTGCCGTGTTTGCAGGGTGTTTGGCACTTATCCAGTTCGGCATTATTGATGTGGATATGTATTCCATGGAGGAAATCTCACAGTTTTATGTAAACGTCAGAATGCCTGAAGGCACTAACCTTGAAAAAACAAATACAATCCTGACCGAGATCGAAAACCGGCTTGTCAACCGCCTGCCCCCCAAAGAAGTTGTCGATGTTGTTACTAATGCCGGTCTGCTGATCACCGATGATGAATGGATTTTTAATACATCGGTGGGGCACATAATGGTCGACCTGGTTGAAAAAAAACAGCGTGCGCGTTCAATAGATGAAATTATCCGGCAATGCCGTCAAACCCTGCGGGATATTCCGGGCCCGTCCAGCATTGAGTTTCGCAAGCTCAGAGCCGGTCCTCCTACCCAGAGTGATGTTGAAATCCAGGTAGTCGGCAAAGAGCTCAAGCAGCTGAAACGAGCCGCTGAAGAGGTCAAGCACCAGCTTTCACTGCTGCCGGGAGTATATGATATAAAAGATGATCTCAACTTCGGTAAAAAAGACTTAAAGATTTATGTCGATGAGGATAAGGCTGCTTTATACGGGCTGGACATGTTCAGCATTGCTTCGGCAGTGCGCAATGCCTATGAAGGCAAGGTTGCAACCGTTTTCCGGGAAGAAGATGAAGAGATAGATGTTATTGTCAAATATGATCCTGAAAAAGTCAAAAATATTGAGGATATTCAGAACATAAAAATTATGAACCCTCAGGGCCGACTGATTCCCTTTCGCAATCTCGGGCATCTGCAGCTTGAGCCCGGCTATACCAATATTAAAAGATATAAATTTGATCGCGCGGTAAAGGTTACTGCCAATGTCGATAAAAAGACAAATTCATCTGCCAAAGTGAACCGCGCTATTCGCAGCAGACAGAATGACATAGCCCGCTCGTTTCCCGGATGTCGGCTCAGGTTCGAAGGGGCTTTCAGGCAAATGAAGGAAGCCTTTTCTTCTCTGGGGCGCCTTTTCACAATAGGTATCTTCTTTATCTATGTCATCCTGGGCGCCCAGTTTAAATCATATACCCAGCCGTTTATCATTCTGCTTACTATTCCGTTTGCCTTCATCGGTGCAATACTTTCTCTGATTCTTACAAACGATCCTTTTTCGATTGTAGTACTGTACGGTTTTATCGGGCTTGCGGGCATTGCGGTAAACGATGCTATTGTGATGATCAGCTTCATTAACAATGCCAGAAAAAAGGGCCTGGGGCGCTGGAAATCCATTATCCAGTCAGGCCGGTTACGGCTGAGACCCATACTGCTCACGTCAATTACGACCATGTTCGGTGTTTTTCCCTTAGCCGTAGGGTTGGGTGGCAAGTCAAAGCTCTGGGCCCCCATGGCCAATACCATTTTGTGGGGGCTGGGTTTTGCCACCCTGCTGACCCTGTTCATGCTGCCGGCAGTATATACAATCATTGTGGATGACTTAGGAACCTGGGTTCAGCAAAAGTTTAAAACAGAAAAGTCAAAAGAATAGTAAAATGATACCCCGCTATTAACCTTTTAGCCTGTTAATCTTTTTATCATCTTATGACTCAATCATTTTTCCCTCAGGACAGCTACACAACACCACCCGGCAGCGAACGCCTGCTGAGCAAAATACTACTTCGCAGCAGAATATATTATCTCATGCGGTTTTTATATATCGTTTTCCGCTACTGGCCGCTGGCCCGCTCGAACCGTTTTGATTTTGATACCTGGCAGCAGACAGCTTTGCGGGTGCTGAAAATAGTTGAAGACAGCGGTGGTCGCCTGCACATCAGCGGGCTCAATAATATCCGTCGTACCGAAGGTCCTGTTGTGTTTGTCGCCAACCATATGAGCACCGTGGAAACCCTAATCCTGCCCCCTATGATATATCCGTTCAAGCTGCCGGTGTTTGTCATAAAGGAACAATTACGAAAAACACCTTTTTTCGGCGCCTATGTGCGCGCTTGTATAACGGTTGGCCGGAAAAATCCTGCAGAAGACTTTAAGCAGGTCATGACCCAGGGCACTGCAAAGATCTCCAAGGGCATTTCAGTCATCATTTTCCCCCAGGCTAGGCGCAGCGTCAGCCTTGATCCGGCACAATTCAACAGCCTTGGCATAAAGCTTGCCAGGCGTACCAGGGTGCCGGTAATCCCCATCGCGATAAAAACCGACTTTTGGGGTTCCGGGAGAATCCTGAAGGATTTTGGCCCTCTGGACTTGAGTAAAAAAATTTATTTTGAGTTTGGTGAGCCGGTGAGAGTCAAGGGTTCAGGCAAAGAGGAACATGAACAGATTATAACGTTCATTACACGCCGTCTGGAGAGCTGGAACAAGCAGGGGTAACCTTGTTTGCAGCATGTCCTAAAACGGTCATCCCGATCTCTTTGAAGACAATCATTTACTGGAATAACACGAAACAACTTGCGGGTAATTATTCTGTCATTATCCGGCTTGACCGGATAATCCATAGATTCCCGATTGCTCAAGAATAACATTCCCTTTGCGCTATGGCACACAGCAGCTGCCTAAAATTAATTACCGTGCAGGGTTGTGCAAGTCCACATTTGATTTTATAATGCTATTAACAGGAATTGGTTTGAAGATTACATTGATTTAAACAGAGGGAGGTTTTTTATGCACAGCACGCTACAGTCTATCCTCGGCATAGCCCTTTTTCTCGTGGTAGCAACCACATCTGCATGTGACATTACTCAGCCCAGTCAACTCTTCACGGTGACCTATGAGGTTTCCGGCACCTTTAGCGATTGTGAGATGTTCTATATTACACGGCGCGATGATGTCGAACCGGACGAGGTCAACCAGGGCGGTCAAAGCCTGAATGAAAAGGTAGCGTTGCCGTGGTCACTTACCTATGAGGTAACCGTGACACCCATGTTTCCTTTTAATACCCAGATCAGCGCTGTGTGCTCGGACCCTGATGGCGGTGAGGTGGAGGTATGGTTGTCGGTTGATGGTGAGCTAAAGGACAGCGCTCAGGAATCGGGCCAAAACGTCAATGCCCTGGCAGAATACAGGCTGGAAGTAGATTAAGCCTAATACTAAAACCATACTTGCTAAAATAATTTGAATAACAGGCTTTACAAGCACAACCTTCAAAGCTACAATTTGTCAATAGCATCGTTAAGGGTTATCTTTAAATTCACTGAAATGCACATCATGAACAGTAAAAAGGAATTATTATGAAAAAGCTTCTTGTTATCTGTATGGCAACGCTCATCTTTTTTTCCGGTTGTGCCTATACGAAAATACAGCTCCCGCTGGATCAGAATTTTGACAATACCGATTTGGGAACAAAGGAAGGACGCGCAAGTGCCAATACAATGCTGTTCCTGTTTTCATGGGGTAATGGCGGCACAAAAGCAGCTGCACAAAATGGAAACATCACGGTCATTAAGCACGCTGACCGTGAGATATTTTCTTTGCTTTTCGGTTTCTACACAAGGTTTACAACGGTGGTGTATGGTGAATAGGGCCTGTCTTTTCTTACTATTGCTGGTAGGTATCTCCGGCTGCTCAGTAACGGGACGACTGTATACCAACATTGTCGAGCCCCTTACAGAAGACTTCAACAATACGCCCGTAGGCACCAAAACATGTGTCATAAAAAATTACCGGTTCAGAGAACCGGTAAGCAGGGTTAACGTTTCGGTGGAATGGACAACCAAAGATATTGCCGAACAAGCCAGGAAAGCCGGGATTACAAACATTTATTACATGGATGTCCATACGTTCAGTGTACTTTTAGAACTTTACAGGAGAAAAAGTATTATTGTTTACGGCGACTGAATTGTAAGT
>JANQFE010000085.1 GCA_028278025.1 Thermodesulfobacteriota bacterium
TGAAATCGAATTAAGTGTTTTAACAAAACAGTGTCTTGATCGCCGGATGCCCGACATTGCTTTTTTGCAAAAAGAAACAACAGCTTGGCAACGCAAACGCAATGCACAACAAAAAGCCATTGACTGGCAATTTAAAACCGCGGATGCTCGCATAAAGCTAAAGCGACTGTACCCACAAATACAAATTTGACGCTGTACTAGTTAAGTTTCTAACCCCACGGCTTGCAGGTGTGAGGAGCATTTCTTACAAGGGTGTAAGGGTAAAGAATTGCATAAAAACTGTGTTTTTGCCGGCAAATAGTGCTATATTAACACAATTAGATATGCAATGTTATTTTTTTTGCACTGATCTGATAAATTTAATTATTTTTTCTTAAAAAGAAAGTTATTGATTAAATTAATATTTTTTTTGTATTCATGAGTTGACAAAAAGAATTAATTTTGTTACTATCTTTCGCCTTTGGCAACTGTTCTGCTAGTACATATAGGCAACGTATGAAAGCACAATGGTAATTGTCCATAAGTACTAGATTATATTTACTATTTGGAGGACAAGGATATGATCGAGGTTAGGATACATGGAAGGGGCGGACAAGGCGGTGTAACTTCGGCAGAACTGGTAGCGCTTGCTGCCATCGATGAAGGCAACTATGCCCAGGCTTTCCCCAGTTTTGGTCCTGAGCGGCGCGGTGCACCGGTTTTGTCATTCATACGCGTTGATTCAGCACCGATTACGATGAGATACGAAGTGAGGGAACCCGATGTGGTTGTTGTACTCGACCCTTCGCTGATTGCAGTCGCCAACGTTACCTCAGGTTTAAAAAAGGACGGGGTGATTGTAATCAACACAGGTAAACCGATTGAGACAATCAAAAAAGAATACAATATCCAGGCGAAAACTGCAGTTGTTGACGCCACGAAAATAGCCCGTGAAATTATGGGTCTGCCGATAACCAATACGACTATGATCGGAGCCCTGGTGCGTGCTACAGGAATAGTGAAGCTTGAGTCACTTACCGAACCGTTAAAGCATCGTTTTGGCAGGATAGCGGAGAAGAACATACAGGTTTGTGAACAAGCATATAATGAAACTATTATGGAGGAATGCTGACGTGGCAAAGAAAGATTTTGAGATGACATGGAGAGATATCGTGACCGGATCCGTTGTCACCGAGCCAGGCAATGCATCCGAATATAAGACAGGTGACTGGCGCTCCCAGATGCCTGTGTGGGACAAGGAAAAATGTGTAAAATGCGGACGGTGCTACTCCTTTTGTCCTGAGCCCTGTATTGTCCAGGATGAAGAAGGCTATTATGCAGCCGACCTTTACTACTGCAAGGGATGCGGGATCTGCGCCCATGAATGTCCGAAACAGGCAATAACCATTGTACAGGAGGAACACTAATGAGCAAAAGAGTAGGTACCGAGGCTTCTTTTGCAATTGCTGATGCCGTTCAGCTGGCTGACGTAGATGTGGTGGCAGCATACCCCATCACACCCCAGACCCATATTGTGGAAAGAATATCAGAACTGGTTGCCGATGGTGATCTTGACGCTGAGTTTATCTGTGTTGAGTCAGAACATTCAGCTATGAGCGCCTGCCTGGGTTCATCCGCAGCCGGCGCACGCACCTACACGGCTACGGCCGGTCAGGGTTTGGAGCTCATGCACGAAGTGCTCTATATAGCTTCTTCGTGCAGGCTGCCCATTGTCATGAACGTATCAAACCGTGCGCTTTCAGGGCCGCTCAATGTGTGGGGCGACCACTCTGATGTTATGGCGACCCGTGATTGCGGCTGGATTCAATACTTTACGGAAAACGCCCAGGAAGTTTTTGACCTGACCCTGTGTGCGTTTAAAATTGCGGAAGACCCCAATGTGCTTTTCCCGGTAATGGTTCATATGGACGGGTTCAATGTATCTCATGTGGTGGAAGCGCTTGAAATACTTGAGCCGGATGACCTGAAAGGTTTTATTCCGCCTCTTAATTATCCCCATCCGCTAGATCCCAACCGGCCTGTTTCCATGGGATGTTTCGGGCCGCCGGTTATTTACACTGAATGCCGCAAAGCACAGGAAGAAGCCTTGCGCCCGACAAAACAGACTATCATTAAGGTATGGAAAGAGTTTGGCGAAAAGTTTGGCCGTCATTACAACCCCGTGGAGACTTACAGAACCGAGGATGCAGACACGATACTGCTGTGTATGGGCAGTTTCAGCGAAACGGCAACCGGTGCAATAGACGCTCTGCGCGACAAAGGCGTGAAAGCAGGGCTTATCAGATTGCGTTTGTGGCGGCCGTTTCCGTTTGAAGAGCTGCGCAGCGCGCTCAGCTCGGTAAAGAACCTCATTGTTTTTGACCGGGCCCTTTCATACGGCGGCCCGGGAGGACCGGTCTGTTCTGAAATAAGATCGGCCCTGTACGGTGCCCGGCAAAGACCGGCGATTGTAAATTTTGTGGGCGGCCTTGGTGGAAGAGATGTTACCCCGCAGCAATTTGAGCAGATGTTTACCCGCGCACAAGAGATCATTGCAAACAACCTTGATATAGAATATGAAATGATTGGAGTAAGAGAATGAAAGAAGAAACAGTCCAGAAGCTCAAAGATAATGGTGAACTATTTGCGCCCGGCCACCGGTCATGTATCGGGTGCGGTGAAGTGCTGGCAGTACGCCAGGTCTGTAAAGCCCTGGGTAAAGACACTATTATTGCGAACGCAACCGGCTGTATGGAGATTGTTTCATCACCGTTTCCTACGACTAACTGGCTGGTGCCCTGGATTCATACACTGTTTGAAAACACAGCAGCTGTTGCCGCGGGTATTGAGTCGGGCCTTAAGGCCATGAAACGCAAGGGAAGAGGGCCGGCTCAGGACGTAACGGTTGTTGCCATGGGCGGGGACGGCGCTACGGCTGATATCGGTTTTCAGGCACTCTCAGGAGCCCTTGAACGGGGCCATAATTTCATCTATGTCTGCTATGATAATGAGGCCTACATGAATACCGGCATTCAGCGTTCAAGCGCAACACCACTGGGTGCCATGACAAGCACATCGCCGCCCGGCAAAAAAAGCATTGGTCAGGTAACCTGGAAAAAGGATATGCCGGCAATCGCCGTAGCGCATAATATTCCTTATGTTGCCACGGCATGCCCCAGCTATGCGGCCGACCTGGTCAAAAAAGTAAAGAAAGCCAAGGAAACACCGGGACCGGCTTATCTGCATATTTTTTCCGTCTGTCCAACCGGCTGGCGCTCCAAGCCGGAACTTTCTATCGAGCTGGGCAGACTGGCTGTTGAAACGGGAATTTTTCCCCTATATGAAGTTGAGCAGGGAAAATACAAAATTACTAAAAACGTTAAGGAACTAAAATCCATTCGGGACTATTTGAAATCACAGGGAAGATTCAGACATCTAACCGATGATATTGTTGACCAGATCCAGCAGCAGGTTACAGAAAAATACGACCAGCTCAGGCGCAAAGCTGAAATGTAGCCTCTCGGATTTCTGCAGCGCAATACAGCCTCCCTTTTTTGCGGAGGCTTTTTCTATACTGTATAAAAAGAAGATAAAGAAACTTGACTTTTTGTATTTTTTACACTTACAATTAATTATCTTATATTAAATAACGTTAATATTCTAAAAACAGGAGAATCGGCTATGTCTTGGGGGGATGATAATGCACCAGGAGGAAACCAATGGAAAAGGCAACAAGCACCTGATCCGGACGAGATCCTGCGCAAAATAAAAGAACTGTTTGGCGGCAGTGGTCTTTCGGGGGCCATAATTGTTGCTTTAGTAATACTCGGCTTTATAGCCTTGTCTTGTTTTTACAGTATTCAGCCGGGGGAGGTCGGTGTTGTGCAGCGGTTCGGGCGTTTTGACCGGATTGCAACCCCGGGTCTTAACTTTAAGCTGCCTGCCGGTATAGAGAAAGTTACCAAGGTTAAGGAACAGTATATCTATACCGAGGAGTTCGGCATACGGACTCTACGTCCCGGAATAAGAACACAGTATGCTCCTGATCGGCAGTTTGTTGACGAGGCCCTTATGCTGACCGGAGATCTCAACTGTGCGCTGGTGCCCTGGGTTGTCCAGTACCGCATAGGTGATCCCTTCAAGTATTTATTCAAGGTGCGCAGTGTGCAGGAGACCCTGCGCGATCTTTCTGAGGCCATCATGCGTCAGGTGGTCGGCGACAGAAGTATAAATGAAGTTATAACCGAACGCATTGAGATTGCCACGGAAGCAAAGATGCAGCTTCAGCAGGTCTTAAATGATGCTGAAACCGGAATAACCGTTGCTAACCTGGAGCTCAAGAAAACCACCGTGCCGGAACCGGTTCAGCCCTCATTCAACGAGGTTAACCAGGCCCTGCAGGAAAAAGAAAAGACGATTTACCAGGCCCGCGAAGCCTACAACAAGGTGATCCCGGAAGCAAAGGGTGAGGCCGAGAGGATGATAAAGGATGCGGAAGGATATGCGCTTGAGCGCATCAACAGGGCCAGAGGCGATGCATCCAGGTTCCTGCAGCTCTGGACGGAATATAATAAGGCCCGGGATGTAACCCGCAGGCGTCTGTACCTTGAGGCAATGGCCGAGGTGATTCCGCGTCTTGGTACCAAGTTCATCCTTGATCCTGAGCAGCAGTCCCTGCTCCCGCTTCTTGACCTTAACAGGAAAGGAGGTGTCCAGCAATGAAAAGAGCAGCCGGTATTATACTCGTCATTATCATAGGCGCTATCATCATTGGGAGGCCTTTTTATGTTGTTGATGAGACCGAACAGGTTATCATAACCCAGTTCGGCAAACCCATTGGCGGGGCGGTTACCGATGCCGGTCTTCATTTTAAACTGCCCTTTATTCAGAAAGCCAACTATTTTGCCAAAAATCTGCTTGAATGGGACGGTGAACCCGGGCAGATTCCGACTCAGGACAAAACATTTATCTGGGTTGACGCTTTTGCACGCTGGCGCATCAAGGATCCGCTGGCATATTACAAGGCTGTTTACAATGAACTGGCCGCGCAGAAAAAGCTGGACGATATTCTGGATGCGGCCACCTATAATTTTATTACATCCCATAATCTTATTGAAGTAGTCCGCAGCACTAATCGCACGATGAAAGCCGAAAAACTGATCACGGTCGGGCTGCCTGAAAAAACTAATGCCCAGATACAGATTAAGCTGGGCCGGGACCAGATGACACGCGGTATTCTGGGGCAGGCCGCGCCCAAGCTTGCCAAGTTCGGCATTGAGATTGTGGATTTTCGTATTAAGCGCGTCAACTATGTAACTGAGGTCAGAAAAAAAGTCTATGAACGCATGATAGCCGAGCGCAAGCAGATTTCAATGAAATTCCGCTCTGAAGGTAAAGGTGAAAGCAAAAAAATAGAGGGTGACCGGGAGAAAGAACTGCGCAAAATCAAATCGGAGGCTTACCGTAAGGTAGAAGAAATAAAGGGTAAAGCAGACGCCGAGGCTACAAAAATATATGCTGAGGCCTTTAATAAAGATCCTGAATTCTATTCATTTATTAATACCCTTGCAATATATAAAGAAGTGCTTAAGGAAGACACCAAAATAATTCTAAGCACGGAAGGCGATTTTTTCAAATATCTGCAAGGCTATAAGAAGTAGAAGCAGACGGAGGAATTGAAATGGCACATAAGAAAGCAGGCGGCAGTTCTCGCAACGGCAGGGACAGTGCCGGCCAGCGGCTGGGAGTAAAACGTTTCGGTGGACAAAAAGTAAAAGCTGGCAATATTCTGGTACGGCAGCTCGGCACAAAGATTCATCCGGGCGCTAACGTAGGAATGGGCCGGGACTATACGCTGTTTGCCAAAATTGACGGTATTGTAACCTATGAACGCTTGGGCAGAGATAAGAAACAAGTAAGCATTGCCCCCCTCACTGCTGTATAGCATAAAAAAACAGAATAACCGCTGTGGTACGTAAAGATATCAGAAAGGATATTGTAGCAAGAGCACAGAGGGTTGTCTTAAAACTCGGGAGCTATGTTCTCACAACACCTTCCTGGAAACTTGACAGGAAGGTGTTTTCTGATGTTGTTCATTCAATAAGCGAACTGCGGCAGCAGAGGCTTGAGTTTGTATTGGTTTCTTCCGGTGCAATTGCATCGGGAATGGGTAAACTGGGTTTAAGAGAAAGGCCGCGAAGCATTTCCCAGGAACAGGCAACTGCTGCAATCGGTCAGATAAGCCTGATGGGGCTCTATGACAGGCTGTTTGGAAAATTCGGCTTGCATGTTGCCCAGATACTGTTAACCCATAGTGACCTGAGGGACCGAAAACGGTTCTTGAATGCCCGCCATACCTTAATGAGTGTTCTGAAATACGGTGCTGTTCCCATTATAAATGAGAATGACTCAACGGTTGTTGAAGAAATAAAGTTTGGAGACAATGACTATCTCTCATCCCTGGTTACTAACCTTGTGCAGGCTGATTTACTTATTATCCTGACTGATATCGACGGTTGTTACGATAAAGACCCCCGCACATTCAGCGATGCGAAACTTATCCCGCTCATTAAAAGTATTGACAGTGATATTGAACAGTTTGCTCTGGGTACAAAGAGTAAAATAGCCCGGGGAGGAATGGCAACCAAGATTAAGGCTGCCAAAACCGCGGCCCGTTTCGGCGTGCCGACTATTATTGCAAACGGAAAAACCCCGGGAAACCTAAAAAGAATTTTTTCCGGTGACCCGGTCGGCACACTGATACTCTCGGAAGAAAACAAATTTGCCAGTAGAAAACACTGGATTGCTTTTACCCTTAAAGCCCAGGGGCGCATATACGTTGATGACGGGGCTAAAGCGGCAATGGTTCAGAAAGCAACCAGTCTGCTCGCAACAGGCATTGTTGCGGTTCAGGGCGAATTTGATGCCGGTGAATCGGTAAGCTGTTGCGACAGGCAGGGCCGTGAGTTCGCACGGGGGCTTGCTTCCTTTAGTTCAGATGACATTGAGAAAATTAAGGGACTGAAGACTGCCCAGGTCAGAGAAGTTCTGGGGGTTGATTCCGGCTCAGAGGTTATTAACCGGGATGATATGGTGATACTGAGCACATAGTTGTTGTTTGTGCCCCGATACATACTCTTGACTCAAAAGATTTTTTATTCAGGAAACCACATGGATATTACTCAGCAGATTATAACAATTGCAGCACAAGTAAAGGAGGCTTCACGTACGGTAGCCGCTTTGAGCACTGAGCGCAAGAACAGCCTGCTGTACTTGATCAGCCGAATGCTGCACAGCAAAAAATCATTCCTGCAGAAAGAAAATGAGAAGGATCTTCAGGCAGCCAGGCAGCAGAATGTGTCGGCGGCCCTCATTGACAGGCTTACCCTCAGTGACCCGGTCATTGACTCAATGGCTGCAGGACTTGAAGATGTTGCCCGCCTGCCCGATCCGGTAGGAGCGGTCGGTCGAATGTGGCAGCGTCCTAACGGACTTTTGGTTGGCAGGGTGCGTATCCCCCTGGGTGTTATTGGTATGATTTATGAATCCAGACCGAATGTGACCATTGATGCGGCCGGTCTTTGTTTAAAATCCGGTAACGGGGTTATTCTGAGAGGGGGTAAAGAGGCCATTAACTCAAACCGTGCCCTGGCCAGCATTGTGCAGGAGGCTTTGGCCCAAGAAGCTGTACCGCGTGC
This sequence comes from Thermodesulfobacteriota bacterium, assembly GCA_028278025.1. Taxonomy (GTDB): domain Bacteria; phylum Desulfobacterota; class WTBG01; order CAIYCZ01; family CAIRTM01; genus JANQFE01. The sequence continues at coordinate 7,677 of JANQFE010000085.1, forward strand.
TGCTGTGCAGGTTATACCGCTGGTTGACCGACAGGCCGTGATTGAGATGCTTAAGCTGAAAGAGTATATCGATGTTATTATTCCCCGGGGCGGTGAGTCCCTGATAAAGACGGTGTATGAAAACTCTCATATACCTGTAATAGCTCACTATAAGGGTGTGTGCCACGTATATGTTGATGATAGTGCTGAGAGTTCAATGGCGCAACAGATAGTCCTCAATGCAAAAACACAACGCCCGGGGGTGTGCAATGCCATGGAAACACTCCTGGTACACAAAACATTTGCGGCCCAACACCTGCAGGCACTGCTTGATGCCTTGCAACGTGCAGGGGTTGTTGTTAAGGGCTGTACTGAAACCTGCGCCATGGTGAAGGGCATAGCTTCGGCAACTGAGCAGGACTGGCAGGAAGAGTATCTTGACATGGTTCTTGCAATAAAGATAGTTGAGAGTATTGAAGAGGCAATTGGGCATATCAGCCGGTATGGTTCCAAACACACTGAAGCAATTGTAACCTCCAGCTATAGCAATGCCAGGAAGTTCCTCAAAGAGGTTGACGCATCAGTGGTGCTGGTAAATGCATCCACCCGTTTCAATGACGGCAATCAACTGGGGCTGGGTGCTGAAATAGGTATCAGCACCTCAAAACTGCATGCTTTCGGGCCCATGGGACTCGAGGAGCTTACAACGACAAAATTTATAGTATATGGTGACGGACAGATAAGAGAGTAGAGATTGCAGAGCGCTACAGCACATAAGGAAAAAATCGGTCTTTTCGGCGGTACGTTTAATCCTGTACATCTGGGGCATGTAAGAGCGGCCGAAGAGATTCGCGAAAAATGCAGCCTGTCCAAAATTATCTTTATCCCTGCGCATATTCCTCCCCACAAAAAAAACCGGATTACATCTGCCCGGCGGCGATGTGATATGGTTAAGCTGGCAATTGCGGGGAACCCCTTTTTTGAAGTCTCTGAAGTGGAACTGCAACGGCACGCCAGTTCCTATGCATTCGAGACCATTGACTATTTTAATAATGCCTTTAACCACAACAGTGAACTGTTTTTTATACTGGGTCTTGACGCTTTTAAGGAGATACAAACCTGGAAACACTACCCCCGTTTTTTTTCGGTATGCCATTTTATTATTATGAGCCGCCCGGGTGTAATGAGCGGCGACCCCGAAAGCATTATCCCCCGGGACATAGCTGCCGATTTTGACTTCAATGATCCCCAGAGCTGTTATGTACACACGTCGGGCTTCAAAATTTTTTTCTGTCAGATCAGCTTACTGGACATCTCCTCAACCGATATCCGCAGAAGGTACAAAGCGGGACAATCCATAAAGTACCTGGTGCCCGAAGCAGTTGAGCACTATATCAAAGAACATGGTCTTAGTTAATATTCTAAATGCATACTAATTATTATAATTATGTTATAGTATTATTTATAGAGGAGGGCAGTATTTTTGGATTCGCTTGAAAAATCACGCTATTGTGCCCAACGCGCAAGTGATAAAAAAGCCGACAATATAGTCATTTTAGAATTAAAAGAAGTATCTTCGCTGGCAGATTATTTTATTGTTTGCAGTGGAACATCAGACAGACATGTGCAGGCAATAGCAACAAATATTGAAATCAGCATGAAGAAAGAGGGGGTTCTGCCCCTGGGAATAGAAGGGATGCGCGAAGCCAAGTGGGTTCTGCTGGACTATGATGATGTTATCATTCATATTTTTCAAGAAAACGACAGGCTGTTTTACGATCTTGAAGGGTTATGGGCCGAATGTCCACGGATACCATTTGTAGATGACAGTGAGCAGTGATAGTGTAGCTGACAGACCGACACGCTTAAGGGCGTGCCGGAATTCAGATACTCACAAAAAACAGAAAAAATATGATATACATGCATATAGAAAAACTGTATAAATGTTTGTTAAGGACCTGCTTGATGATATAATCAGTTTTGTTTTTCCGCCCCACTGTTTGCTTTGTGGAGCGTGTACTTCAGGCAGTGCTAATATGTACTTTTGCAACAGGTGCCTTAACGCGCTGCCGATACACAAGGGGCCTATATGTTATACATGCGGTATATCATTCACGTCTCAAGAAGGAGCAGATCATCTTTGCAGCAGCTGCCTGCAGCGGTCTCACTTTTACGGAAAAGCCCGCGCATTAGGGCCGTATAAAGATCTCTTGAAAAAAGCCATACAGGATTTTAAGTATCGCAATAAAACGATACTTGCGGTTGCCTTGGGCAGACTTTTGGCAGACGCCGGGGCTGTAGTACTGGACAAAGCAGCCTATGAGTTCATAGTACCCATTCCGCTACACCCCATGAGGGTGCGCCAAAGGGGGTTTAATCAGTCGCTCATGCTTGCCCGGCAGATCGGCAAACTGTGGGATATACCGGTGGGTGCCGAGGCGCTTGTTAGAAACAGGTGGACGCGGCCGCAAACCGTACTGCCGCTGGCTGAACGGCATCGAAACATAAAAGGAGCTTTCTCTTGCACAATCAGTGGGCTAAACGGTAAAAATATATTGCTCATTGATGATGTCTACACAAGCGGCGCTACAGTTAATGAGTGTGCCAGAATCCTGAAAAAGCAGGGGGCTCGTGAGGTAGATGTCCTGACCCTGGCCAGGACAAACTAGGAGAAAAATTTGGCCTCAATTGATCATTTATTAGAAATTGTCAATAACGATATGGCATTGGTGGAACAGCAGTTGAGTGACACTATTGCCAGTGACATCACAATTCTGGGAGATATCTGTACACATATCTTAAACAGCGGGGGCAAACGGCTTCGTCCGCTGATGGTACTGCTGACCGCAAAATTCTGTAATTACCGGGGTAACAAGCATATACCCCTTGCCTGTGCCGTAGAATATATACATACCGCCACGCTGTTGCATGATGATGTTATTGACCATGCTGAAATACGCAGAGGAAACTCATCTGCCAACAAGCTGTGGGGCAACCAGGCTACAATTCTGGCAGGGGATTATTTTTTGTCAAAAGCCTTTTCTCTGGCACTGACCGCACATGATTTGCGTATCCTTGAGATCATCGCCGAAACCTCTCAATGTATGGCCGAAGCTGAAATTTTTCAGGTCGCAAAGGCCGGCGATCCGCTCACCACAGAAGAAGAGTATTTTTTTATAGTAAAAAATAAAACCGCAAGCCTTATAGCAGCCGCAGCGCGCATAGGGGGCCTTTTGGGAGGCGTGTCGGAAAAAGAGCAGGACTTTCTGGAAGAGTACGGTTTTAACCTCGGTATAGCATTTCAAATTATGGATGATGTTCTGGACTACAATTCCAGCGAGAAAGACTTTGGCAAAACAATCGGCAAAGACCTCCAGGAGGGCAGTATTACCCTGCCTTTTATAGCTGCGCTGCAAAGGAGCTCAGCGCAGGACCGGCAGTGCATGATTCAGGTTGTTCACAAACAAGAACGGGACAAACAGGATTTGGTTCAGATCATCAGCCTTATAGATACCTATGAAGGCAGCTTATATGCCATGCAGCAGGCCCGCCACTATTCCCAAAAGGCGGTTGATGCCCTGTCGGCCTTTCGTGATAATGAAAACAAGGAAGCCCTGGTAGAACTTGCCCGGTATATTATAGAGCGGAAATTTTAGAACATTTCACAGAAAAACACAGCCGATTTTCCTGAGAAAAAACTTTGCAGAATACAAAAGAGATCCCCGCTTTCGCAGGTGACATCATAAAGCCAACCCAAAAAATAAGTCATTCCCGCGGAAGCGGGAATCCATAAGCATTTTTAAACAGCTCCTTTATCGCGACCACAATATTTTGTGAATTGCTCTAGCCCGCATTATTCATGACTATTAGCGGCCGGTCTGCGGCATCGGGCTGTGTGTTCATTGGAATATCCAGAAAGTTACTATATCGTCCATCATTTGCACCGCTGCTACTCTTACCACATCAGCCTGTGCAGTGCTCCAGGGCTATAGAAACAAGGGGAATGCCCTAATATCTTTTTTGTCTGGTTTTGCGCAGATGGTGCTCGAGATAATAGGTGTATCCCGGAAAGGCTATGGGTGTATCCCAGTAGACATCAATGGTAAGCGAACTTTCGTTTTCACTTATTTCAATATCTTCCTCATAGACTGTTATATCTATTTCTTTGGCTTTTTCCAGCAGGGTCTGTTTGATCATTTCATAGTTGATCTCGCGCTGTTCAACTGCAAATTTGACAGTTTCATTGGCAACCTCCTTCATCGATTCAAAATTCCACTGAGACTTTCCCCAGCAGAATCCTACATAGACAATCAGGCCTAATATCAGGAGGTAGATAAGACAACCCAGTTTTGAATCCCCGTGCATATTACTTTTCATAAATAATTGCTCCTGCTATCCTTCAGGTTAAAAAAGTTTGCTGCTGTCAAGCAGAAAAGTAACCGGACCATCATTTACCAAGGATACTTCCATCATTTCCTGAAAAGCTCCGGTTGATACCGCTATGCCCTGTCGGCGCAGGGCCTCGATAAAACCGAGATAGTATTCCTGAGCTTTGTCGGGAGGAGCTGCCTCGGTAAAGGACGGCCGTCTGCCTTTACGGCAATCGCCAAACAGGGTAAACTGAGAGACAACAAGCGCTTCACCCTTAACATCACGCAAGCTGAGATTCATCTTGCCTTCCCCGTCCTGAAAAGCACGCAGGCTGCCTATTTTGGATGCCAGGTATGTCACGTCCTCGGTGGTGTCACGGGTGCCTATGCCCAGGAAGATAAGAAAACCGTTGTGAATGCTGCCGACTTCTTGACCGGTAACGGAAACCGAAGCTTTTTTGACCCGTTGGACGACTGCCCGCATACAAGCACAAACCTTCTCTTTATTGACATAGTTGCTAAATAACGATATAACATACGCAAATTTCATGTAATAAGTAAAGAAAAATATTTCACACATCTTCTACCAACACTTTATACAAGGGGCCAACCAATGAATGCATCTAGTATATCCTGTGTTGTTACCGGAGCAATGGGGAGAATGGGACAGCGCTTGTGCCGACTCATCTCGGAAACAGACGGTTTTATCCTGGCTGGTGCGACTGAAAGTCCTCAGAGCACGAGTCTTGGAAAAAGTATCAAAGAGGTAATGGGCTTGCCCCAGGAGGATGTTTTTTTAGCAGGAAGCCTTGATGATATCAAGACCTCTTTTGACGTTATCATAGATTTTACATTTCCTGAGGTTTCCATGGAAACAGCCCGTTTTGCCGGCCGCAAGAAAAAACATGCGGTGGTTATCGGCACAACAGGCTTTTCTGCTGAACAGACGGGCACCCTGGGTAACCTGAGTACCGATTTTCCCTGTGTCTGCGCCCCCAATATGAGCTTGGGTGTTAATACTCTTTTCAAACTTGTAAAGGATGTAGCCGCGGCTTTACAGGAGGGCTTTGACGTTGAAATTACAGAAATTCATCATCGCTACAAAAAAGATGCACCCAGCGGCACTGCTCTGAAAATTGCACACATTGTAGCGGAAACATACGGCCGGGACCTTTCCCAGGATGGTGTTTTCCAGCGCAAAGGTTTTATTGGCGCAAGAAAAGATAGTGAAATAGGCATGCAGGTTCTCAGGGCCGGTGATGTGGTCGGGGAACACACTGTTTTGTTCGGCGGCCAGGGGGAACGGCTGGAGCTTGTCCATCGCGCCCACAGCCGTGATTGTTTCGCTCGTGGTGCGCTGTTTGCTGCCCGATGGATACTCGGCAAGCCAAAGGGCCTATATGATATGCAGGATGTTCTGGGACTCAAAAGTTGATTGTCACTGAAAGGCACCCATGTTACTGAGAATTATTATTTTTATTCTGCTTGTTTATCTGTTTACAAAGTTTTTTAAGAAGCTTTTTGCAAAACCACAACAAAAACCTCAGCGCAATACGTTTTTCAACAATGCAACCCCCAAATCGGTGGATGAAATGGTCCAGGACCCTGTCTGCAACGTGTATATCCCCAAAAGGGAAGCGATACCTTTTTTTGATGCGGAGACAACCTACTATTTTTGCAGCCATGACTGTTTAGAAAAGTTTAAAGCGGATCGTGCAGAAGATGGGCCTTGACATGTCCTCCATTTCGGGATAGTAACAGTATAAAAGTTCTACATGAAAACAAAAAAAGAACAAGAGGGTTCCCCTAAAAACACCACGCGTCCCGATGACGGCCTCCAAAGCGCTGTTGAGAAGGATGGTGAGCATGTGCAGGTCTTGTCCGAGGCTTCTCCCGGAGACGATCCTCTGAAGATCTATCTTAATGAGATCAGAAAAATCCCCCTGATGACGCATGAAGAGGAAATCAAATGGGCACGTATCTTTTACAAAGGCGGCCGCGAAAAAGAAAAGCTCCTGAAGAAGGCGATCGAGATTCTGGGTTCCAGCCGACATTATCAAGCCCTTAACAAGCTGCTTTTTTTCACCAAAGCGCCGTTCTATGAATATATTCACCTGCAAATTGCACTCTCATTATATAAGAAAATTGCTAAAATTAATATGCAGCTGACAAAATCGGGTTCTCTGCGTGATAAAAAGAAGCTTGCCAAGGAAAAGCTGAAGCTTAAAACAGAATATTCGGAAGCCCTGGCTAAAATAAACATACGAGAGCTGAAAAGGGTACAGAATCTACTTGAGAGTGAAGACTTCAGCGGTAAAAAAACCGCACAGTTCAGGAATTCACTTGATGAGCTGCAGGCGATTTGGGACAGGCTTATGGAGCTTGAACCGAATATACGGGAGGCCCGGCAAAAACTTATTCAGAGCAATCTGCGCCTTGTGGTGAGCATTTGCAGGCATTACAAAAACAGAGCCGTATCCTTCCGGGACCTTGTCCAGGAGGGCAATCTGGGCCTGATCAAGGCTGTAGAAAAATTTAATTATAAAAAAGGGTTTCGACTGAACACCTATGCATCCTGGTGGATTCGGGAAAGCATTAACCGGGCTATTGAAGAAAAAAGCCGGGTGATCCGCATACCCGTATATATTAATGAAAAATTTTATAAAATCAAGAAGGCTACCAAGGAGGTTTTTCAGGAAGAAGGAAAAGAGTCATCCCTTAGTGATATAGCCAGCAGTCTCAGCATGTCTACTCAGGAGATAGCCCGCATTATTACCGCCTTTAAGGAACCGGTATCACTTGAAACATCCCTGGGAAATGAAGTTGATCCCTTGGAAAAATTCCTGTCTGATAATCAGCCCTCGCCGATTGAGAACATATGCGAAGAAATAATTAAGGAAAAGGCTTCCGAACTCATCAAAACCCTGCCGCAGCGAGAGGCTGCCATACTCACCCTTCGTTTTGGTCTGGGATCAGAAGGTGAAAAAACCCTTGAGGAAGTAGGGGAGCGGTTTAATGTTTCGCGGGAACGGGTACGCCAGCTTGAAAATCAGGCCCTGCGTAAACTCAGACGCAACAAGGAACTCAAAAGCCTGCTTTCTCTGCTGGCCGGCCAGTAATACTACCTATTCTGTCATACGACATCAATAAATGAGGGATACTTCCCTATTTTGAGCCAATCGAAATAGGAGATCAACACGAGGAGCAGCCTTGAAATGGAAAAATCAATCTGCAAAAAACAAAAACAAAATACTCAAAAGAGGTAGAAAATGAAATTAGCTGTAAAAGTCATCATTTCATGTTTGATTGTCATTATAGTAGGAATACTTTGTGTTTATCATTTTGTGACCTATACCCCTTATGGGAGGCTGGATTTTTCATCCGGTCTGATTTTAAAAGTTGCAAATCTGTTCGGTGATGATCGCAGTGTTTATGATTATACACCCCAAGAGTTCCGGAATCATCTGGATGGTATTATCCTTCGATACCGGGGTAAATTAATAGAACTTCCCAGGGTGGAAGACAAGAAAGTATCCTGGACAAATGGAGATATCCCCATCCGAATCTATACTCCTGTAATGACACAAAATTTACCTGTTGTGATCTTCTTCCACGGTGGCGGATGGTTTTCCGGTTCTATTGAAACACATGAAAACTTTTGCAGGAGACTTGCCAAAGCAACTTCTGCAATAGTTATTTCCGTTGGTTATTCTTTGGCACCTGAAGCAAAGTTTCCAACCCCCATAGAAGAAGGGTATGCAGTACTGGAATGGGTGAAAAAAAATGCTGCTTCTCTTAATGCTGATGCAGATAAAATTGTGGTGGCAGGTGACAGTGCCGGAGGTACCATTGCTACGGCTCTTTGCATGAAGTCCCGTGATATAAAAGGGCCTGCTATACGCTTGCAGGTTTTATTTTATCCGGCAACTGATCTGGTAAACCTTGATACTCCATCTCGCCAAAAGTTTGGTGAAGGGTATTTGTTTAGCAAGGAATTACCGTCCTGGATTAGAAGTCAATATTTCAGCAATAAGGAAGATTATAAGCACCCCTATGCATCACCTTTATTAGCGGACAATTTATCTGATTTACCCCCATGTCTCATATTTACTGCACAGTTTGATCCGCTTTGCTCTGGAGGGGAAGCATATGCCGAAAAATTAAAGGAGGCAGGCAATGATTGCCAATATATTCTTACAAAAGGTGTACTGCATGGTTTTGCTTCGATGGGATCACAGAAGGCAAAAGATGCTTTCAAAATAGTTGCTCAAAAAATATCAGAAATATGATGTTAAAAAATTCAGAAATATTTAATTAAGGGTTAAGCAGACAGCTGTTCCCTTTTTTACTCACAATTGCGTCTCAACAAGGCGGGATTTCTATCTTACTGAGATTACATCAAACTTTATTTTTTGTTTTTTTCTTGGCAGGAGGACTATAGGATGTCCCCTATATCACCCCAAGAGAGCGGTACAGGACATTTGCATTTTGTACCATAATATGGTACAATTTTATTTATGAAGATTTCTCCGGAAAAACTAAAGAAAATATGTCAGTCACAAGGGCTGACCATACATCAGCTGCTCCGTAATGCCGGTGTCAGCCGTAATGCCTATTATTCCCTTGCCCGGAAGGTCTCTGTTCTGCCGAAATCCCTTAAGGCTATCTCTGAATATTTAGGAGTTCCGCCCACAGCTTTTTTTGAAACTGAAGATGAAGAAATGTTCAAAGCCAGATCTCTGCAGAGACAGGCGGACAACATAGCAGCCCGCCACAAACGGGATGACAGCGATAACATTCGACATACCCTGCTTCTTTTGCAGGAACAACCTGTAGAGCGACTAAGAAGGGCCTTGCGTCGTGGCAGACAATTTAATCTTCAGCGATAAAGAAGCAGCATTCCTTGAAGAGCTGGTCAGGCAGAACGTTCGGTTTATGATTGTCGGGCTTTCTGCTGCTGCGCTGCAGGGCGCGCCGGTGGTAACTCAGGATGTTGATCTCTGGTTTGCCGACCTCAGTGATCCCGGTATTAAAAAAGCTCTTAAGAAAGTCGGCGGAATTTATGTTCCCCCCACAGCAAACACCCCGCCGCTGCTGGGTGGTGAGGCCGTCAAACTGTTTGATATAGTTGTGCATATGCACGGACTTGGTACATTCCAGGAAGAAGAAAAGCACACCCTCTCCATTTTACTGGGGACAACCAGGGTCAAAGTCCTTTCACTTGAGAGTATTATAAAAAGCAAAAAAGCCCTACGGCGACAAAAGGACAAGCTTGTACTGCCGGTGCTTTCAGATGCCCTCATTACTATAAAGGAAACGGGCGGACTTCAGAAAAAAAGGGATCAATGAGGGACTTCCCTATTTTGAGCTAATCGACATAGGAGATCAACACGTGGGGCCGCCCTTGAAAGTGGAAAAGTCAATTTGCAAAAAGCAAAGTTAAAATTTATTGTTTGAAATTATCTTATAGTATGATATATTATCATACTGGAGGTAATGCCATGGCAGCATCGAAAATCGCTATAACAATCGAAAAGAATATTTTGAATCGTTTGGATTATCTTGTTAAATCTAATGTTTTCCCAAACAGAAGCAAAGCAATCCAGGCAGCTGTCCAGGAGAAGCTATCTCGCCTGGAAAAAAGCCGTCTTGCTCGGGAATGCGCTAAGCTGGACCCCGACAATGAGCAAGCGATAGCCGAAGAAGGGTTTTCAATGGAGTTTGAAGAATGGCCAGAATATTAAGAGGAAATATTTACTGGGCAGATTTGAATCCGGTTATTGGAAGTGAACAGGGCGGTTTACGCCCTGTTCTTATTTTAAGTCATAATGTGTTTAATGAACGTTCTGGAACGGTAATAGCTGTTGCTATCACAAGTCAGCCTCAACGTGCAGGCTTTCCTTTGACGCTGGAACTAACTGATTTAAAACTACCCAAAAGATCATGGATTAAGATTAGCCAAATACGCACTCTTTCAGTAAAACGTATGAGAAAAAAAATCGCAACTGTACCTGAGGAGCAATTGTCGCTTGTCATTGAAGGATTAAATGAAATCATTGCGGGCTGACTTTTCAATCCGCCATAAATGATAAATGAGGGACATCCCTATTTTGAGTGACTCAAAACAGGGAAAGAATTCTTTTCATATTTAGTAATCGGATTTTTATATTGACTTGTGACGTAATACGTCATATATTATAGTAATGATTAAAACATTTAAATGTAAAGACACGGAAAAACTTTACAATGATCTGGATATTAAAAGATTTAGAAATATTTCAAAGTCGGCGCGGATTAAGCTTGAAGTTTTAAATGCTGCTGGATCTTTAAACAGTTTGAACGTTCCACCAGGAAATAGACTTGAACAATTAAAGGGAAAACGTAAGGGCCAATATAGTATTAGAATAAATGATCAATGGCGTATTTGTTTTGTGTGGAAAGAAGAAAGCGCCTATGATGTAGAAATTGTTGATTATCATAAAGGATAAATAAGATGGCAAAAAAATTACCTCCTGTTACCCCTGGAGATGTGCTTTTAGAGGAATTTCTCAAACCAATGGAGATTGCTCAAAATAAATTGGCAAAAGATATCAATGTACCTCCAAACCGTATTAGTCAAATTATTCACGGTAAAAGAGAAATCACAGCAGATACCGCATTAAGGCTCGGCAAGTATTTCGGGATAGAGCCTGAATTTTGGCTCAATTTGCAGGTGCGATACAATATGAAAGTGACCAGAAACAAGATAGGAATAAAAATTGACAAAGAAGTGAAAAGGCATTTTTCACAAGTAAGAAAACATAGTCTGACACATGCTTAAATGCTGACTCATCAATAATAATTCCTTGAATAAAAAACAAAGGAGAAAAGGATTTATTTTCTAAAATTACGGTCATTTCAACTCCTTCAACAGCATAACCCCTAATCTATATAGAATCATTACTTGTATTAATGTTATAATATGTTATATTCTCTATATGACAGAGATTAAATGGCACAATAGGGCGCGCAGACAATTGAAAAAAATTCCTGAGCAGTACCGGGAAGCCATTCTTGAGAACGTTGATCACCTTGCAGACTTTCCGGAGTGTGACCACCTTAATATAACCCGCCTTAAAAAACACCCTTGCGATTATCGACTGAGGGTGGGTCGCTACCGGGTACTTTTTAACCATGATGACACTGTCAAGATCATCCAAATACAGGAGGTGAAGAGACGAGATGAGCGAACATACTGACCCCCAAATCATTACAAAAGACGGTAAACCGGCTTTCGCTGTAATCCCCTGGAATGAATACCAAAAGCTTCTCAGGAACCAAGCTGAAATCGACGAAGCAGACGTTTGGTTTCCCAACGAAGTGGTTAAGGCTAATGTTCGGGGGGATTGTCTAGTTAAGGCCTGGCGAGAATATTTCGGTCTTACCCAGGCTGCGCTGGCCGATAAGGCTGGCATTAAACAGTCCGCCTTGGCACGGATGGAAAACAGTGATGCCACCCCTAGAAAAACCACGCTGGCAAAACTGGCCAAAGCTATGGACATCAGTATAGGACAACTCATTGAATAAGATATAGAAAACTCAAAGTTGCGGGGACGAGGACATCCCACGTGGGAGCAGAAAATAAAACTGTCCCCTTTACAGGCCAGTAAAAGAAGCCTGTAAAAATTTAACAAACAGGTGCCGGCCTTAGGTAAATAATTTCCTTGAACAAAGCAAAAAATTTCTTTATAGTCATCAAACACACATCATTTATCAATACATTTAATTGTTAAAGCAATACATTGAAAATCCAGCTGTTTCAGTTTTAAACAATACGGGAAGTGTCCCTAGTTTTTCCCTAGTTTTTCCAAAAAAAGTTTCGTCTGAAGGATACCCAGAGGTGGGTAGTGAAGCGGCTTTTTTAGGGTAGTGAGCTGAGTATTTTGGGGTAGGGGGCGGATATTGGGATTCCTAAAAATAGGGAGTTATTTGTTTATATAATGTTTTTTACTTGATAATAGAATTGCATATTATTATTTTACAGTTAACATGTGAGGGGGTAAAGCCATGCCTCAGGGGCAAAACACAATATATTTATTTAGCTATAGAGTAAGATAGGAAGCTTCTGTCAGACCAAATATGTCTGTGGAAGCTTTTTTGTTAACATGTTTTTAAGAAAGAGAGTTTTTAAGGCAGGAACATTGAGACCTGCTTTTCATCATAAAATTAATTGCTTTTTGCTTCATCAAAATGTCTTTGAGAGCATAATGGGCAGGTGGCAAATTTCTTCGCGAAAGCACTTTTAATGCAGGCTTAACCCCGGCCAATTGATGCACTTTGTGTATTTCAAAAATACCTTGAGATCTGACCAACAGATTGTGGCCCGTGTGGGAAAATCTGTGGGGATATTAATTTAAACGGTGCTACAACACCTGCAGATTCAATGTGCGTATTTGAGGAGTATTTGGAAATCGGGTGTGATTATTGTAACTGATACTATTTGCTCTGGCTACGGTTAACGAGCACAAGTTTAGCTTGGAGGTTTATTATGTTTTTGAGAAGTAATTCTGGGGAATCGGTATTAAGTATATTTATTTATATACTCTATATGTTCGCATTTATTGCAATTGTTGTTCTAATATCATTTTCAATAGTCAGTTTTTTGTCAGGGGAGGAACGCAAAATAATTAAACAGGGAAACGAATTGCTGGAAGCAGGGAAGTATCATGAAGCACTAAATGCTTATTCAAAAATAGATTCTCTTAATGATAATAGTCCAGCAGAAAAGAAATTGAAAGCAACAGCTTATTGTAAAATGGCTATAATACATACAGTTCTTGAAAATAACCAAGAGGCATATAGCTTTTTCGTAAAAGCTATAAAAAAATATCCTGCGGTTAAATTAAATATAGAAAAAAAAGAGGCCAAATCGTTATTTATGAGAGCTAAAACTGAATATTTCTTACCAATGTTGGCTAGCAATAATATTGAGGAGAGGAAGATAGCAGTTGAAGAACTTTCGACTATTGGGTGGCAACCAAATAGTGATCAAGAAAAGCTAAATTATTTGATAGCTCAGGGTTCTTATTATGAAGTTGGTCTATTAGGAAGTGTTTCGGTAGATCCTTTGGTGAAAGAATTTCACAGAACAAAAGAAAATAATATTAAGTATAATATTTGTGAAGGTTTATTAATATCAGGGGATCAAAAAGCTATTGATTTAGCGGATGAATACATTGAAAATACATTTATAAAGAGAGATGGACATTTGCCACCTGATAAAGTTCAAGAACTAATAAGAAAGTTAAGGCAGGGAAAACATTTGAAGGACGATGTGATATCATTATCAGATTATGAAACGAGGGATGCAATATATGAGTTAGGAGAATTAGGTGACAAGCGTGCAGTGGTGCCACTTATAGCTTCGCTAAGAGATAAAGACTATTCTCATTGGAGATTAGAAATAGCCTCTGAACTAGGAGCAATGGGTGATAAACGTGCTGTAGAACCGCTTGTGGCTGTGCTAAATGATGAAGATAAATACGTAAGATTCGAAGTTGCAGGAGCACTTGCAAAAATGGGTGATAAGCGTGCTTTGGAACCACTCGAGTCTATAGTAGATGCACAAGAACATAGAAGAGGCTTTGTAGAAGAAAATATAATCGGCAATGTTGTAGAAATATTAGAAATATTAGCAAAAAAAGGTGATAAGCGTGCTGTAGAACAGCTTGTGGCTACACTAAATGATAAAAGTAAACGCATAAGAATCAAGGCTGCAGAAGCTCTTGCCCAAATGGGTAATAAGCATATTATAGAACCTCTAGTGGCTGCACTGAGAACATCGAAGATAAAACAGCTTTTTTTATATTGAGGGAAGATTGGAGGAAATGTATCGAGATAGGACCCCCTGCTGTGGAACAACTCATAATAGCGTTAAAGCCTTATAAAGACTGTGAATATGGACAATACAAATACTGGGATGTTTCTCCCAAAGCATATGCTTTAGGAGAAATAGGTGATAAGCGTGCTGTAGAACCTTTAATGGCTGCACTGAAGTCTGATGAAGGTGAAGTTGCCATAGCACTAGCAAAACTAGCTGACAAAAAAGCAATTCCTGCTTTAGTTGAAGCACTGTACTATTGGACAAGTAAAGATGAAGTTATTTTTGCTTTGGAAAAATTTGGGTGGAGGCCTAAGTCCATAGAAGAAAAAGTTCATCGGTTAGTGGCTAAAAGTGATTGGCATACTCTTAGGAAGGAGTGGAATGAAACGAAACCGGTATTATTGAATGACTTGCAATCTGGTGATCCTATAAAGTATACATATGCAGCGAATTCTTTAATACGAGTTGGAATGGAAGAAATAGTGGAAAAACTTATTGAAAAGTTGAATAAATCTGGGACTAAAACTATGGCAGAATCTTTTCTTAATTCAGGGCATACATCCTTAAGTGAGCCCATAAGACATACATATGTTTAATGTAACTTACTACTGGTGCGTATGAATCAAGTTTAACTTCATTTAGAAATACAGAAAGGGGGCTACCCATGGGTAAATCAAGAAACATAGGAACAAAAAGCTGCATTTTAACCTGCCTCATGATTGTCATATCAACGGTTTTAACGATGCCATCTAATTCATTTGCAAACTCTGATATAATATGTCCTGGTTACAGGTGGTTAGATACTGAAGGTAACCCGATAAATGCTACCTATGGAAGTGTTATTCGTGTTGGAGATACGTTTTATTGGTATGGGACTGCTACTAGGTATGCAGAAGAAACATATGGTATCCATTGTTACTCATCAACTGATCTAAAAGATTGGACGTACGAAGGAAAGGTCTTCTCTTTAACTCCTACGAGTGAGGAAAATCCATCTGGTGTGGGAGATTTGTTCAGAAGGCCTGAGGTAATTTATGATTCCACAACAGATAAGTTTATTATGTGGTTAAATGTCATTAGAGATATTAAGAAAGAGGGTCTTAATGGTGATATCATTTTATATACAGGCCAACTAGTAGTTACTACTTCTAGCGAAGCAATTGGACCGTTTGAAAACGAACTAAATAATATTGACAAATTTTACGCTGAAATTTGTGATAATCCAGAAAGCTGTACTGAGGTTAAATTAGGGCCTATTAATATATTTCAAAAAGATAATGAAAATGCATATCTCATCGGCGCTGTAAAAAGACAGGATGGCGATGAGATAGCTATTGAAAGTGATATCTATGCCTGGCCTCTAATTGATGGGTATAAAAGTATTGATTCTAATAATACTATTCTTCTTCATAAAGGAAATGAAAACAACAAGTGCGAGCCGCCTTGTATACATGCTGATGTATGTAGAGAAGCACCCACCCTTTTTGAACGTAATGGCCAATATTACCTGATCACTTCTGGCGCAAATTCCTTTTACTTTAGTGAGCATCTATACAAAAAAGCGAACACACTAGAGGGACTTGGAGCTCCAGAATTATCATGGCAACCATTAGTTGAGGAAACGCCGGGCAACTCGACAGCGTTTGACTCCCAAATTACGCACGTAATCAAAGTTATGGGCAGCAACGAAATATCATACATCTATCTTGGCGATAGGTGGCATAGTGGATATAAGGACGAGTGTGAAAATGCAGAAACATTCTGGTGTAATGATGGACCTGCCTACACCCCATGCTGCATTGGTATTTATGGTAACTATCCTCCAATTGATGACAGACCTAACCTGCAATTGTCACCCTATGTTTGGCTCCCTTTAGAGTTTGACAGTAATGGCGATTTGAGTATGAGTTGGAATGCTGCGTGGAAGATTGATATAACAACCGGTGAAATAGGCACTGTTTCTCCGAGTCTTTGTAGTGATGATGACCAAGATGGTATTCCAAACGTTAATGATGTCTGTCCATGCATATCTATTTCGCCGTATGCGGGCGGTGTTTGCTTTGATGGAACGAATTATGGAGTGCCTTGTGACACTAATAGTGATTGTAACCCCCCTGAATGCGTTACAGAGCACAGGGATACTGACGGAGATGGTATCGGTGAAGCTTGTGAAGTCGATGAAATCTGTTCTAATTACTCTAAACCAAAGGGTTTTGCTATAACGGATAGCATCGGTACTAAGTTGATGCCGGTAGTCTTTAGGGAGACGGCACATTTGATTGAATGGCAACAGTCTCCTGCCGATTTATTGGATTACGGTGGTGAAAGCTCTTTGAGTTGGAATAATGATAGTTGTATGGATGTGTATGACTCAAGAAATGTCGGCCTTGGTTGCATGGACGACGATGTTGATTTTGTTTTTGTTGAACTAGGCTGGAATGATATATGGCAATTGCCGAAATATGGTAACAATGACGAAACTGGTGAAATAATTGCAGAACATGTTCCTTTCTGGTCTGAGGTATTCATTCCTGAAATTTTGAACACACCTGTCGTTGATCCAGAACTGTTTTTCCTTTTTGTGTATCCAACTAATTGGAAAGCAGGGGACATTATTAATGATCCTGTTTATGGCGAGCTATTACCCGGAAACGGACCGCTTGATGGTAATGACTTACCGGAGGGTGCGGATGATACGTGCATTGAAGACGTACCTGGCGGTATCTGCTGGAAATTGCATAACAGGCTTTTTGAAATATTTAAAGACCACCTAATCGATTTACCTCCATTTTCAGGAGGGGATTATGGGTATTATGATGCTTTTCAAAAAGCCATAGATTACACGGCGGGGATTGATCCTTTGGGTGAAGAAGGAGCAAGACAACCAGCATCCGAAACATGCTTTTATGATCAATCTGTTGAAAAATATTTTAACAAAAATTTTGTTGGCAGTTGGGATACAGTCCATTTTGAAAACGAAGAGTATGCTGATAGATTTTATAATGATTTTATGGCCCCAGGAGACTCATTAAAAAGCGATCTAGAAACATATATTTTTAATAGATTTGAAGACAATGACGGAGTGGACGCAGATGGAAGTGGTAATGGCATTATTGGAGACGAACCATGTAATGAAGCAACTTCAGCCTGTGACGATAACTGTCCCACAGTTGCCAACGGGCCGGTGCTGGGCACATGCATTAATTGGTCAGGTAAAGTAGGTGGACCTTGCACCGATAATTCGCAGTGTGGAATTTTGGGAGGCGTTTCTTGGTGTGACAAGGATAATTTTGATTCAGATGATGATGGGGTTGGCGATGCTTGTGATAATTGTTTCCTTGCTGACAATCCGGATCAGAATGATTGGGATGGAGACGGTATAGGAGACGCCTGTGATGACGATCCATTCTTCAAATGGGTGCACTTTGACCCTTACGGGACACAGGTTTTTTATAGAGACTTAAAAAATAATGAAACAATTTGCGATGATTCCCAAGTAATTCTTTGGGTGGCTGAAGACTTGGGCTACGTACCAACCAACTGCCCTTGGGGACTAGAATGTGATCGTGGTGTTGAGGTGAGGGGAATTAATTTTATGAAGAAAGGATCGACAGCCTGGCATTTTAGTGAGGATTTGGAAGCCACCTATAGTGGTAATCCTGGCAAATATGGTCCATGGACATGGTATTACCCTGTACACCTCTTCGCCGAAGGGGATGGTGATTATGATCTTCGTCTTTCTATTAAGGATTATGCCGGAAACAGGTCTGAGAAGATCTATCGAATAAAGATAGCAGCAACAGATATAAATAGTGATGAAGATGATATTCCAAATTGCTTAGACAATTGTCCTAAAAAATATAATGGTGACCAAATCGATATGGATGAAGACGGCAAAGGAGATGTCTGCGACAATTGTGATTCTATTTTTAACCCATTCCAAACAGACTCCGACTGTGACGATATAGGTGATGAATGTGACAACTGTCCGTACACTTGGAATTCCAATCAAGCGGATAGCGACGATGACGGGGTGGGTGAATGGTGTGACAACTGCCCGAACGTTCCAAATCCAGAGCAGATAGATACTGATGGGGACGGTGTTGGGGATGCCTGCCAACCCGTGTTTACTAGCGTGACAGCAAGTCCAGATGGAGTTTTGCCGTATGAGGAAATCTCTAGTGAAAACATAACGATTTTACAGCACGGCGGGGTTATCCAGTGGACCGCTGAAGATGCTGAGGAACCTGACCCCAGCAGCGATCCTCGTCGGGGAATTGCACACAGTTATGTCAGCTATAAAGCTGAGGGTGAACCTGATTGGTCTGCTGAAACCGAAACAGAATTAGGTCTGGATCCGGGATACTATTGGGACATGAATTGGGTCACTATGTCCACGTATCTTCATTCCTATGGTGTTTATGAAATTAAATTGATCATAGAGGATGCAGACACTAATCGAACTGAAGCGATTTATGAAATTGACTGGCGTAATACACCATAATAATGAATCAAGATGAGATTTGAATTTAGGTTGTGTATAGGTTGCATTTTGCTTCATCAAAATATCATTAAATGCATAATGCTCAGGTGGCAAATTTAGTGGCAAGTTTTTTTGAAAATAACGCTCTGAAAGGGGTTAAAAGGCGCTGAAACGCTTTGAAAGTGGGTGAAACTACGTCTTGGCGGGTCCTGTCACGCTGAAAAGGTCGTCCCGATTGAATCGGGATCGTCCCCGCCACCGTATTAGGGCTTAGAGAAATCTAAGCCCTTTTTTATTTACTGTAAAAAGAGGAGGGGCAGCATGTATTACGTTTACATGCTCCGGAGCGTGAAGGATAGTATTATGATTTCTTCAGAATCAACTGCAATTGTTCAATTAAAGGCGGTAGGTTTTCTTTAACTGTTTGCCAGATTACATTATAGTCAATATCAAAATAAACATGTATTAAGCGGTTGCGCATACCGATTATTTTCTGCCAAGGGATATCCGGATATCCTTCGCGAAAATCAATGGATATCTTTGAAGCTGCCTCGCCAATAACCTCTATTGAACGTATAACAGCCCGAGTGGTTTTCCCATCAATAACAAATTCTTCAAATGAAAGGGCATCCGTGTATTTTGAGACTTCAGCTGCTTCATCAAGAATATGCTGCAAACGGATTCTGTCTTTAGAGTGCATATTCTACCCTTGCTTTTTCTAAGACATCATCTCTGAAATAACGGCTAAGCTCTGCTGGTGTGCGCAGGTCGACTTTTCTGCCAAGCATTTCCCTGAGTTCAATTTCCATTCCGGCGAGATCCAGCAAACCAGGAATATGGTTTTTGTCAAATTCCACAAGAATATCAATATCACTATCCGGTTTCAATTCATCACGCAGAGCAGAACCAAAAAGCGACAATTTAATGATATGATTTTTTTGGCAGAATGCTTTCAGCTTTGCTCTGGGAATAAAATCCGTAAGTGAGAACATAAACACCTCTTTTTTAAATATAGAGTTAGTACCTTGTTCTGCAATAGCTATAGGCTATCTGTGCTAAAATAGTCGATAAAAAACCGTAAACTTTGATAAATTATATGGATTATGAAAGTTTTTTCCAAGTGTTTTTTTTGGTTGAAAAATATACCAGATATGGGATAACAGATACATGGTTAGCAAAGGAGGATATGTAATGTCTAAAGATATAAAACATACAAAAGGATCAGGAAACGTTTTTAAAGATTTAGGCTTTGAACATCCTGCGGAGGAACTTGCAAAGGTAGAGCTTGCTTCGCTTATATATGATGTTATCAAAAAAAGAGAGTTGACGCAGAAAGAGGCTGCAGCAGTTCTTGGCATAAATCAACCCAAAATATCGGCACTTAAAAACGGCAAACTTTCTGGTTTTTCAATTGAACGTTTGTTTTCTTTTCTGAGAGCACTGGGCCTTGATATCGAAATTGTTGTTCATCCAAAAAGAAAGAAACAAGGAAGAATTCACTTTACTGCATCAGCTGTTGGCTAAAAAATTTTTGCAATTGAAAAATATTTTGGGTGTCCCGTGGGGTATCCTTTTTTCGGGAGTCAGGGTATAGTAAAAGGTTTATACTGAAGAGCATCCCAATAGAGCACGTGCTGTAAAAAGGGCAAATGAGATAAAAGCTCATAAAAGAAGTGCCTATATCGATCAGTTGGTTAGTACGTCCCGCTTGTAAAGCGGGCAGCATGTCCCGTGATTTATTGCGGGAAAGATCGTATGTGAGTTTACCCAGAACGCAGTGAAGGAAGTCTCGTCAGCCTGTGCGCCGTAGTTTTAATAACGCAGGCGGATCCCCGCC
>JANQFE010000098.1 GCA_028278025.1 Thermodesulfobacteriota bacterium
AGGCGAAGACTTGAGTAAGCACCGAAGGAAGGTGCTATGAAAAAATATACCCCTCGTGAGAATTTCAGAGGTATGTTGTTTTTCCTTTAGCCGACTTTAGTCGGGAACCAATCCACCAGCTTTTAGCTGGTGGTAGTTCAATTCACGGAGGCTTTACAGATGAGCAATGAACCAGACAAGATAATCTACTCTATGATAGGGGTGAGCAAGTTTCACAACAAAAAGCAGGTTTTAAAGGATATACGGCTTTCCTATTTTTATGGAGCAAAAATAGGTGTGCTGGGATTAAACGGTTCCGGCAAAAGCTCTCTTCTGAGAATTCTTGCCGGTGTTGATAAAGAGTTTGAGGGCGAGACCGTGATTTCTCCCGGCTATACGGTGGGGCTGCTGGAGCAGGAACCTTTAATAAACAATACCAAAACGGTAAAAGAGATTGTCGAGGAAGCGGTGCAGGATAGAGTTGACCTTCTCAGCGAGTTTAACAGGATAAATGAGCAGTTTGCCGAGCCGATGTCTGATGATGAGATGAACAAACTTATCGAGCGACAGGGTGAGGTGCAGGAGCAAATTGATGCCCTGGGTGCCTGGGACCTTGATTCGCAGCTCGATATGGCAATGGATGCGCTGCGCTGCCCTGCTGGTGATACACCGGTAAACATACTCTCCGGCGGTGAGCGACGGCGTGTTGCCCTGTGCCGACTCCTTCTGCAGAAACCGGATATCCTGCTTCTTGACGAGCCGACCAACCATCTTGATGCTGAATCCGTGGCATGGCTTGAGCAGCACCTTCAGCGCTATGAGGGTACGGTAATTGCGGTCACCCATGACCGCTATTTTCTTGATAATGTTGCCGGATGGATTCTGGAGCTCGACCGCGGGCATGGTATCCCCTGGAAGGGCAACTACTCTTCATGGCTGGAGCAGAAGCAGAACCGGCTTGCTAACGAAGAGAAAGAAGAAAGTGAACGGCAGAAAACTCTTCAGCGTGAGCTTGAATGGATACGAATGTCGCCCAAGGGACGCCAGGCCAAATCAAAGGCAAGGATAAACGCTTACGAGTCGCTGCTTTCCCAGGAAAGCGAAAAATGTGCAAAAGATCTGCAGATATATATACCCCCCGGACCCCGGCTCGGCACCGTGGTAATTGAGGCTGAGGATGTTATGAAAGCGTACGCCGAGCGGGTCCTCGTGGAGGGTATGTCTTTTCTGCTGCCTCCCGGAGGCATCATTGGAATCATAGGCCCCAATGGTGCCGGAAAGACGACCCTGTTCAGGATGATAACGAGTCTGGAAGCGCCTGATGCCGGTTGGATAAAAATAGGCGACACTGTAAAACTTGCTTATGTCGATCAGAGCCGCAACAGTCTTGATCCCGGTAAATCAATCTGGGAGGTCATATCGGGCGGGCAAGATACGATACGGCTCGGTGGAGTTGAGATCAATTCCCGGGCCTATGTTGCCCGGTTTAATTTTACCGGAGCCGACCAGCAAAAGGACGTTGCAGTGCTGTCCGGCGGTGAGCGCAACCGTGTTCACCTGGCACAAATGCTCAAGCAGGAAGCCAATGTCCTGCTGCTGGATGAGCCCACCAATGACCTAGATGTCAACACCATGCGTGCACTTGAGGAGGCCCTTGAAAATTTTGCAGGCTGTGCGCTGGTCATAAGCCATGACAGATGGTTCCTTGACCGGATTGCCACCCATATACTTGCTTTTGAAGGGGACAGCACAGCTATCTGGTTTAACGGCAATTATTCTGAATATGAGGCTGATAGAAAGAGACGTCTTGGCGCTGCTGCGGACCGGCCCCACCGCATAAAGTACCGGCAACTGACAAGAACGTAATGATTCATTGTCAATTATAACTTTGGTTTTTGTTTGGCAAGCAAAATTTATTCTTTAGAATCCTTGCTCATTCTCAGTATCGCATGTACCTTGGCCTCAAGATTTAAAATAAAGGGGTTGCGCTTTTGAATATGCTCAGGCTGGGCATCATATTCTTCAGCGGTTATTCTTTGTACGACCTTTTCAGCATCGCCATCATATTCATCGAGATAAGTTGTGACCATATCCTTGTACTTGATGGCTGCACAACGGGATGCGGCCATAAACCGCTTTATATCATCACCTGTAAGTATGCCGTTATGGGCCACGCATAAAACTTTTAGCTGCAGGGCCTGCAATCTTTCAATAGAATTGATATAATCAGTAAAACTTGTAAGAAACGGGCTGTGGATAAAGCCTTCCTCATAGACACCAACAGCCTCTCCTGCTACCAGCACGCCCGGTTCCGGGAAAAAGTAGCTCAGGCAATCTCTGGTGTGTCCCGGTGTTGCCAGGGCCAGGCAATATTCTCTTGCTGCCATGTCAAGGTGCTCCCCCTCATGGAGTCTGTAATCGACAGTAAGCGCTTCAAAAGAGACATCTGCATTTTGCAGCTCTGCTGTCATCTCCTGTTCATATTTTTTATTTAAACGGCTGATCAGTTTTACGGCATTGGGCCTTTGCAGAATATCAGCAGCCTGGCGGCTGGCAGCGATTTTAAGACCTGGAAACTGCCTGCGCAGGTAGGGCACCGCCCCGCAGTGATCAAAATGAGCATGGGTAAGGGCCGCAATAAGCGATTCAGGCTGAGCAGCACAGGTACGAATTTTTTGAGCGTAGAAAGGTCCGAACGCGGACACTCCCGGATCAAACACAACGGGCACGGTGCCGCAGTATAAAAAAGCAGCAATATGGCCGTTTCCAAGCATTATGAAATCGCCGTATTGATCTGTAAAATCAAATGTTTTGCTTTCTTTTTTCATAAAGACTTTCTGAGTGCGGTATATGTAATTACTCAATGATTACACAGGCGTGCTATTTCATTATCATATTTACCCTGCCAGGCAGCAGGTGGTTTTGCAGCCCATGTCAGGGGCTTTTTTTGGGTTGGATGCTCAATTCCCAAACGATAGCAGTGCAGGGCTATGTTTGATCCGTCAAATTCACTGCGAGCACCATAGCGCATATCCCCCAGCACGGGAAATCCCCGGTGGGATAACTGGATACGTATCTGGTGTGGCCGACCGGTTTTTAAGGAGACATCTAAAAGTGTAATCCCCTGGTTGTGTGCAAGAGCTCTCCAGCTGAGCTCAGCATAGCGGGCCTGAGGGTGATCTGCGGGAACGATCCGTACCTGCTGGTCTTCTTTAAGTAGATAGTCTTTGCAGGTTCCCGAGCCGCTGCAGGTACCTTCTACCAGGGCAAGATAATGCTTGTGCGGCGTATTGTCGCGAAACTGGACAGATAGGCGGCCTGCCGCTTTTGATGTTCTGGCAAATACCATGATGCCGGAAACCGGGCGATCAAGCCGGTGCACCAGGCCGAGAAACACATTACCGGGCTTGCCGAATTTTTCTTTCAGAAACTGCTTTGCAAGCGTAAACAGATCCAGGTCACCGGTTTTGTCTGCCTGGGCCAGAATCCCCGGCGCCTTATTGACAACAAGCAGGTGATTATCAAGGTAGAGCACATCCAGGTTCATGACAGTTTTTCAGCTTTTTTTACTACGCGGGCATTGAATTTTTCCGGTTTTATTATAAAGCATTCATGTACGGCCTCGCCGATTTGTTCACCATTTCAGTTAGATGTTTAAAGAATAAAATGTAGCCAGAAGAAGCACAATTGTCAAGGGAGATGCTGGAACAACTATGGGGGCTATTTATAAATTTTTTTATCATGAGTATTAGCTTGATAATATGTCAAGCAACCGCAGACACTTCAAGCGGTCAACTTGTCCGCTTGAAAAACGCAATCACCTCGTAAAGAAACATGAAATTTTTTACTTAGCACGCATCGCTCGTTTCTCATTGCTTTTGACACGATGCACATATATGCGTGCTGCGCTGGCCGATAATTATGCGCTTAACGGGTTTTCTACAGCGAGGGCAGGGTAGGCCGGTGCGGCGAAAGACATTAAGCTGATCACGATTACGACCTTTTCGTTGTGCAACAGAATAGAAATTTGATGTGCCGGTTCCCAGGGTTGTTCCCAGATTGTGCAACCCTCGTTTTAATACTATCGGAATAGAGCGATGCAGAGCCCTGATCTCCGGGAGGGTCAAGGATGAAGAAATGCGAGCAGGGTGTATCTTTGCTTCCCAGAGGGCCTCATCCACATAAATATTACCCAGACCGGCAATACAGGTTTGATCCAGAAGCAGCGGTTTTAGCTGTCGCTTGCGCTGCCGCAGGCACTCGCTAAGGGTCTGCAGGGTAAATGAAGGTTCAAGCGGTTCAGGTCCGAGGTCTCCCAGGATTTTCTCGGTATCATCCACCAGGTACAAACGCCCAAATTTACGCGTATCATGCAGGCGCAGATCAGTGCAGTTCCCCAATGTCAAAATAATATGTTCATGTTTGGATCTGGGTGTGTCAGGTGTAACCAGATGCAGGCGTCCGGTCATGCGCAGGTGTATGAGCAGTCTGTCGCCGCGGCATAGATCAAATACAATATATTTTGCCCGCCGCCAGATATTCGTGATAGTTTTCTTTTTTATTTGCCGGCAGAATTTCCCGGAGGAGATGCCCTGAATACTGCGCGGCCAGAAAACCCGGGCATGCGTAATTGTTGCCCCAACCAGGCCGGCGGCTCTCAGATCATTTACAACTGTTTGTACTTCCGGAAGTTCGGGCATATTCACGATTGCCTTTGTATGTAATAATCAGAATTTTTCTTCAGTATACCCTATTGTGCATACAACGTCAAAAAGCATGAGTAATTACAAATTAAAGTGTGACGCTGTACTAGCCCGCATTATTGATGACTATTAACGGCCAGCCTGCGGCATCGGGCTGCGTGCTACAGGCTATGTGCTCGCAAAAACAGCTACTTTCTTGATTACCAGACATCGCTCGCACCGCCTTTGCAGCCCCATCCGATGCCACAGGCTGCAGGCGTGCC
>JANQFE010000169.1 GCA_028278025.1 Thermodesulfobacteriota bacterium
CGTGAGGAAATCATGGTATTGACCGCATTGCAGCCTGCTCCCCCGATACCGATAACCTTTATAATTGCTCTGGAATTAACGGTTTGATCAAATTGAAAAGACATAATGGTATCCCCCTTAAATAATTTGTGGATTATTTATTTTTTTTTATTTTAGTTGTCACCATTTTTTTTATGTAACCGGCCTTCAAATGCCGTAAGTTTTTTTAATTGCTTCAATTATCATTGATGTCATGGGAATGTCATGTTCGGCTGACTTTATTTTCAAGGCTCTGTGCAGTTCTTTAGGCAGTAGCAGTGTAAATTTTTTCTCCAAGGCATACTGTATCTGCCGCGGCCGCCCGGCTTTTTTTTTGGTAAGGGGCTGCTGTTGCTGATCCGCCGATGTGTCATTCTGCGGGTTTTCTGAAGAACTTTTAATTTTTACCATTTTTATAATTTATACCATATAAATTATAATAATGTTAATATAATTTTTATATTTAGACTATTAAAACCATGCTGTCAAGGCAAAAAAGTAAAATTTTACTTTAGAATTATGCGTGTAGTATACTCTTTGGGTGAAATCTAAAGATCAGGTAGACCAAGGGTATTCTCGATTTTTTAAGCGAGGTTATGCGCCATGAATAAGAACCTCTTGCGAAAAATAGAGCTTCTTTACCCCCGGCAGACTGAGATAATAAATCAGTATAAACGCCAGGATGTTTTTCGCTGCGCCCATGAAACCCACGTGCATTTTGATAATGCCGTTTCTGTATATCATGTGTTAAAGACGAAAAAATGCTATCCCGAAGGGTGTATTTCTTATAAGTGGAGATGTAAAAAATTGCACCGGGGAGAGTCCTGTCATAGAAAATATAAACATGTTGGACGCACCTGTTTTCAATGCAAATATTATTACGATATAAAGGTAATAAAGCGGCCTGAGATTACCCTTTCACAAGCAGAGTTTCAACAGTTTCAGAAAGATCTCAAACTGTTTGAAAGCTGGCTCATGCAGCACCAGGGCCGGCTGGTTGCCTTTTCCGGGAAGGTTAACTCTGTTAAACCGCGCTACAGCTTACAAGCTGCTTCACACAGAGCCCATGTTCGCTATGAAGGATTCATGTTGAATTTTCTGGAAGGCGCAGTTACTACACAATACTTCCATGATTTTGTGTATGTTTCCATTAGTTCCCGGTTGCAGTCAAAATACCGGTTTGCCAAAGGTGATTCGGTAAGCTTCAGCGGTTATTTTACCCTGCAGCAGGGTTCAATTGTTTTGCAGAAAATTAGAAGTATTGAGCTGCATGACAGGGGGGAGCCGTGTTTTTGGACGGAAAGCCGGGCGCGTGTAGCCCAGCGTACCGGGGCTGTACTCAAGTATCAGTCAAAAACCTGTTATGCTTGTGATAGGGGGGTGCTTTTAGCTATCACCTCACCCAACACCAGTGAAAAGGGGTTGCCGCGCCGGATGTTTTGTCTGGAAGGTATCGAAAATCCTCAGGAGTGCTGTTACAGGATCCATAAGACTCTCAGGCTAAACGAGTGTCCGCCGGATAACGGTGCAATGAGATAGCGCCTGTAATGCAGATGAAATACAGAATAGGAATAGATCTTGGCGGTACCAAAACGGAAGCGATCGTTCTGGACCCGTCCGCCAAACAACTGTATCGCAAAAGGATTATTACCCCCAGGGCGGATGGCTATGAGGCTATCTTGGGTAGTGTTCAGGAGCTGTTTCGTGATGCTCTTCAGCATATTCCCATAAGGCAACACTACAGTGTCGGCATCGGCATTCCCGGTTCGCTTAACACTGATACGCAGCTTGTCCAAAATGCCAATACAACCTGCCTGATAGGCCGGCCTCTGAAACAAGACTTTGAAAAACTACTGGGTTGCAGAGTTGTATTAGAAAATGATGCAAACTGTTTTACCCTGGCCGAAAGCCGGTGGGGTGCCGGGAAAGGGTACGGCCTGGTTTTTGGCATCATTATGGGTACCGGCTGCGGAGGCGGCCTTTGCATTGACGGCAGCATCCGTCGCGGCAGTCATGCAATTGCTGGAGAATGGGGCCATTTTTCTGTGGATCCGAATGGGGCGGAGTGTTATTGCGGTAACCGCGGCTGTGTGGAAACCAAGATCAGTGGTTCGGGTGTCGAGGCGGCCTTTTTTAAAACATGCAGGCGAAGGCTTACAATGTATGAAATTGTTCAGGGATTCCGCAAAGGTGACCCAGAGTGTACGGCAGCCTTTGAGCAGTTCTTAGATGATTTTGGGCGCTGTCTGGGTGGGCTTATATCAGTACTGGACCCGGATGCGGTCGTTCTGGGTGGGGGCCTGTCCAATATTAATGAACTCTATAGCCGCGGTATTGTCTGTGTTCAAAATTATGTATTCCACCGTCATATTCAAACGCCGATCCTTAAAAATAGACTGGGTGATTCAGCCGGTGTGTTTGGTGCCGCCCGGATAGGTGTCGACGCTTAAACATTTTTGGCAATTAAAGCTTAATATTTACAAAAAATTGACGATTTTTAATACAATGTTAAGCAAACCCGGTCGCAAAATCTAATGGGATTATTTTTCTCATTAATACACATCGAGCAAGGTCGGGATTTTTATGGCACGTGTTTTAATAATTGATGATGACACGATGATGTCTGATATGTTGTCCAAGATGGTCAAGCGTCTGGGCCATGAGCCTGTATGTGCCCATAATTTTAAGATCGGCAGAGAAAAAGTCACTGCAAATGGCTTTGATCTTGTTTTACTTGATGTGCGCTTGCCGGATGGAAACGGACTTGATTTGCTGCCGGAGCTTCGCACAACCCCATCCTCCCCCGAGGTCATTATTGTTACCGCTGAAGGTGACCCTGATGGGGCTGAGCTTTCAATCAAGAACGGTGCCTGGGACTATATTGAAAAGCCTTCTTCGCTGGACAAAATGAGACTACCGATTATACGGGCCCTTGAGTACCGTGATGAGAAAAAAGCCCAGAAATCTTTTGTGGCCTTAAAACGTGATACTATCATAGGAAGCAGTCAGGAAATGCAGAGCTGCCTTGACATGCTGGCCCAGGCTGCAGGCAGTAATGCCCCCGTGATGATTTTCGGTGAAACCGGCACCGGCAAGGAACTTTTTGCCTCAGCAATCCATGAAAACAGTTCTCGCCGAACAAAAAGTTTTGTTGTTGTGGACTGTGCTGCTCTTCCCGAGACGCTGGTTGAGAGCTCTCTTTTTGGTTCCAAAAAAGGTGCCTATACCGGTGCAGATAAGGATATGGAGGGCCTTATCAAACAGTCGGACGGGGGGACCCTCTTTCTGGATGAGGTTGGTGAACTGCCCCTGGCCCTGCAAAAAGCTTTCCTGCGTGTTCTGCAGGAACACCGCTTCCGGCCGTTGGGATCAAAGGAGGAAATAGAGAGCGACTTTAGGGTTGTGGCAGCCTCTAACCGCAATCTCAACCAGATGGTGCAACAGGGACATTTTCGCAATGACCTGCTTTTTAGACTCGAGTCTATTAATATTGAAATCCCCCCGTTGAGAAAACGCAAAGGTGATATAAAAGACCTCACAGTGCACTATGTTGCCAAGCTGTGTGATCGCTATGGGATGGAAACAAAAGGCTTTTCTCCGGAGTTTTTTGATGTGCTTTCCATGTATGACTGGCCGGGTAATGTGCGGGAGTTAATCAACACCATTGAATGGGCCCTGTCGGCTGCTCACGACGATCCAACTCTTTTCCCCAAACATCTGCCTTACCATATCCGTATTAAGCTTGCACGTGCTTCGATCAGTAAACAGTCCCTCCAGGATGATGATTTGCTTCAAAGCATTTTTGAAGGATCATTGCCCAAATTACCGGAGTTCAGAGAGGATATCATTACCAGGGCGGAGAAACAGTACCTGAACAGACTCATGTCACTTGCCGGTAGTGATATTATCAAAGCCTGTGAACTCTCAGGACTTTCCAGACCGCGTTTGTATGCTATCCTGAAAAAGTACGGTCTTTCCATAAACAGATAATGATATTCTTCTTCAATGCCGGGTGTCTTGTTTTACAAGACTGTCTTGCCGAACAAGACACCTGACAGGCATGTTTTTTTTGCAGGAATTCTTACATGGTTCCATAATATATTGATTTTGCTTTAATAAAAAAAAAGATCAGACATGCCTCAGTTGGCATTTATTTTGAAAGATACGTGCATGCATGTTTAATGCAGCAGATAACATACAAACAGTATAATCAGGAAAGGTTGTACGTGAGACAAGCAAAAAAAACCAATCGCCAGCATCGGAATGATGCTGGCGGCATGCGGAACATATCCATGCGACTGCTTGTTTTTGCACCAATGAGGAAAGAAGGCAACAGACTTATAAATGATCTGATTGATAATTTTACTGCAGTCAAAAATCTTGAGATTTACCGCACCGTAGACAGTCTTGCTGCTAGACTGCGTCAGCCCCAGAAAAAGACTATTATAGCCGTAATTTTTGCGGTTACCAGGGAAGATCTATCCGATATCATCTCTATTAAGGAACTGCTTTTAGATACCAGAATCATCCTTATTTTGCCGGACCATGATCATGCTACGATAGCAAAGGGACACATGCTCCGGCCACGCTATGTAGCCTATGCAGACACTACAAAGGGAGAGGTTGTAGCTGTCATAGAAAAAATGTGTAATACCATCCTTACTAAGAACACGCGTAAGAAAACGTTGCATGAAGGCCGACAATAAAAGGGAAATATCTTTATTGTACGGTATTTTTACAAAAGCACTTTGCCTGTCGGTAAAGTGCTTTTGTTTTTTTTGACTATCTGCAGTAATGGTCCTATAATAATTGGGCTGGTAGACAGCCCGTAGAGGATCCTCTTTATAGATGTTTTTTCTGTAGTAGAAAAGGGATTAAAAAGACCTCCTGTTACACCCTGGGGTGTAGTGCCTTAATAATTAAAGGAGTGTTTACTCATGGAGAAGTATGAACATGTTGAAGCAACGTTTGATGAGTTATATGGATCCCTTATTATTCCTGTTTTTCTTTTTGACAGCAAAGCCAGACTGATTAAGGTTAACAAATCATTTCTTGAACTTACCAAAGCATCTATCGATAATCTGCACCAGTATTTTTTATCTTCTTTCCTGAGAAGATTTTCAGACGGCTTGGCGCGTCTGGAATTTGTGCCGGAACACTATGTGACGGAGATAACAGGCCTGGACGGCCGGGAAATACCGGTTATTATAAACTATATAAAACTTTTAAAAAATGACGGCACTTACGGGGGCGGTCTCATATTTATTACTGATTTGCGGGATGTGGATGCATTAAAAGAGCGCCTGCAAAAAATAATTCTTGAATACGATCCGGTAAATCCCCAACTGGTGCCTGAACTGACGGAAGACCTTCTGGAAGAGCGCAAAAGGCTCAAACGGGATGCCCAGGAGGCCCAGGAGTTTTTAGAAAATGTGTTGGAATCCTGTGGCGATGGAGTGATTATTGCGGGTGGAAACGGCAGAATAACCTACGTCAATGAGGCTTTTCTCAAGATTGTAGGTAAAACAAAAGCAGAAATCCTGGATCATAAGTTTTTTGAACTGGGACCACAGCTGGGGACCTTCACATCAACGGCAGGTGAACAGATTACGCTTGATCAACCCTATGTTGACAGGCAGATAAAAAATGTTGAAGAAATCCTGCGGCGTGAAGATGCCGGAAAGATTCAGAACTGGGTCTGGTATGCGTTTCAAAGGGATGAAGTGATTGTTCCCTTAGAGGTAACCGTATCAGTCAGAAAAAATGCGGAAGATGCTATAACAGGTTTTATTTCAATTTTTCGTGATATTACCGAGAGGAGAATTGCAGAAAAAGCACTTCAGGAAGCCTATCAGTTTCGCACCCAGTTCTATACCAATATTACTCATGAATTCCGCACGCCGCTGACACTGGTCATCGGCCCCCTGGAGGGTGTTTTGCGCAGTGAGTTCGGCACTATCGGGCAGGATGTCAGACAGCAGCTTGCCGTCGCTATGACAAACTCCAGACAGATGCTCAAACTGGTAAATCAGCTGCTTGATTTCAGCATGCTGGAGT
This sequence comes from Thermodesulfobacteriota bacterium, assembly GCA_028278025.1. Classification (GTDB taxonomy): domain Bacteria; phylum Desulfobacterota; class WTBG01; order CAIYCZ01; family CAIRTM01; genus JANQFE01. Next base: position 6,076 of record JANQFE010000169.1, read on the forward strand.
CCGGTACCGCAAACATTATATATGAAAAAAGAGACCTCAAGAGATTTACTGCCGCGATTCTGGACTCTTTTTCCGCCATAGCCAAGCAGAAAAGAATTAAAGTAACGTTTTCTGTTCCCAGTGATCTGCCGCAGGTGCTGATTGATCCGGTTAAAATGGAAAAAGCACTATATAATCTGCTCGGCAATGCATTTAAATATACCCCCCGACAAGGCAGTATTGCGGTTACCGTTGAAACCGAAACGGCCCAGCAGGCCTTAGCACATCGTAATGCAGCCGGTATGAAAGATCCGGCAGAGTCTGAAGCAGCATCAGCGGCTACCTGTGGTTATGTTAAGATCTCTGTAGCTGATACCGGTATCGGGATAAAACAGGATGATCTTGATCTGATCTTTGACCGTTTCAAGCGCGGCAGCAGCAACTCTGCTCAAAAACTGGGTGGTACCGGTATCGGGCTTGCACATGCCCAAGAGCTCATTGAACTTATCGGGGGTTGGATAACCGTAAAAAGCCGGTATGGCAAGGGGTCAGTGTTTTGCATGTATATCCCTCTGAAAACGGATCAGACGGATGGAAAAGAATCTGTGGATGATGAGGGCCAGGAAATTTTGTATTTACAACCGGAAATAGAACTGGCCGATCTTGACCTGGAAAAAGATGTTGTTGCGGAAAACATAAGCGGCACCAAGCCCCTTGTCCTTGTTGTTGAGGATAATGCGGCTGTGAGAAGGTATATCTCAAATATCATACGCACCGAATATGATTTCATGGAGGCTCAAAACGGGCTGCAGGCCCTGCGCAAAATAAGGCAGCACAAACCGGACCTGATCCTGTGTGACGTTATGATGCCTGTTATGGACGGCTATGAATTTCTGCGGCGTGTTAAATCTAACCCTGACCTGAACAGCATTGCCTTTGTTTTTCTGACTGCCAAGGCAGATACTGAAATGAAAATTGAGGGGCTGGAAGAAGGGGCAGATGACTATATTGTAAAGCCTTTTAACTCGCTTGAGCTGCTGGCCAGGGTAAAGGCTCTGCTGCGGCTGCGGGAACTGATCAGTAAAACAGAAGACCAGGAAAGAAAAATAGACGGACTTACGCAGAAACTCCAGGATAAATATCATTATGCCAATATTGTAGGAAACAGCCTTCCCATGCGACGGATATATCAGCTGCTTGAAACAATCAAAGACAGTGACTCCACAGTGCTTATAAGCGGGGAAACCGGCACCGGCAAGGAACTTATTGCCAATGCAATCCATTACAACAGCCCCCGCAAAAATGCTGCACTCATATCGGTTAACTGCGGAGCCATTCCCACGGAACTGATGGAACGGGAATTTTTCGGACATGTTAAGGGTGCTTATACCGGTGCAGTTGAAAGCAGAAAAGGATATTTCCAGGAAGCAGACGGTGGGACCCTTTTCCTGGATGAAATTGGCGAGATGAACAAAGACATGCAAGTAAAACTGTTACGGGTGCTGGAGCAGGGGGATTTTGTGCGGGTGGGTGATGCAGTACCTACTAAGGTTGATGTGCGCCTTATTGCTGCAAGCAATAAGGATCTACGTAAAGAGGTTGAAAAAGGCAATTTCAGGGAAGACCTTTTCTACCGTGTGTATGTGCTTCCCATTCACCTTCCTGCGCTAAGGGAGCGCTCAGAAGACATACCGCTTCTTATCCAGCATTTTTTAAACAAGCTGCAAACAAAACGTAACATCGAAATACCTGATATTTCTGAAAAGGAAATGCGTTTACTGATGAGCCATCCTTACCCTGGGAATGTACGTGAGCTGGAGTATATTATTGAGCGATTTTGTCTTCTGGGAGGCACAATAGAAAGTCTATTGCATTTTCAGGAAAAGACACCCAGGGAGGAATCCTTTGTGGCTACAGCCTACAGCGAGTTGCTCCTGAGTGCTAACCCGCTCAAAACGGCAGGGCAACAGGCGAAGGCACGTGCCGAAAAAGAGATTATTATGCATGCGTTGCGACTGTGTAACAACAATCATACTGAGGCTGCTAAAAAACTTAATATTTGTCGGGCTTCTTTATATCGCAAGCTAAAAAACGGGATATAGGATTCAACACATGTCTCAATTATAGAGACATGTGTCTCGTTTTTTAAACATTTAAAATATATGTAAAAACAATATCTTAAATAAATTACTGCAAAAATTGTCTAGAAAAGATAGACTCTCCCCCCCTCATCCACACTAATAATTTTCTGTGTTAAGTTGTAACTATTTGAATTAATTTGTTTTTTTATTTTTTTTGCACATCTGGCGCTTTTCTTGCTAGTTTGCCTTATGTCACTATAGGGTTTAAGCTAATTAATCTTCAGGGGGAATTATTATGATATTCAAGAAAAGTTATCTAACAGTATTTATTCTGCTTTGTGTATCATGTAATGTTTTTGCACAAACGACTCCGGTAGATGAAAAAGTTGCTGTGTTAATTACGGGATGGGGCTTGCCTGCAGGGTATGTTTTTGAATATGCCTGGCGGAGCCATGATGCTGCCCGCATTGGTGATGTCACAGAATATGAAGGCCAGCCCTGCAAGTTTGGTCATGTAGGTCCTTTCCCTCATCAGGCACATATGCTGATCATACCATGGGAACTCTCTTTCAGCACACCGGGCGGATTTCCGGTAGGTGGCTCAACACTATATGAACTCATTTTTGATAATCACGGTATATACCGTTATGATAGTGATGCTGATCTTTATATAAGCGGTAACCCCAATGAGCCGCCCGTCTTTCCTGATACTATCCCCCCGGGGATGCTTATAACGCCGCTGGTTGAAGTGCTGTCCCAAAGCGGTGAACTACAATACGGAGCCGACCCAAGAACCGGGGAGGATACGCTGGCAGGCTGGTATGCAATTGGGGGCGGGATTTTTCATCCTTTTTCAAACGGAATCGGTGATTTATATGATGCCAGCCCAGCAACCTACATGCGCTACTATGCTTTGATGACCGGGCCGCCTGCAGAAACCCATGAAGCTAAAATGCCGCCGTCAAGCGTCCAAGCTCAGGATGCACATCTTGAACAGTTACTGGAGAATGCTTTTGGAGATAGCATTGATGTGCGGCACGGGGCCTACAATAAAGTCACCGGATACAGCGAACACCACTGGGATGTGGCCGCAGATTTTGCCAACGAAGGATTTAGAAAGATGTTGCTTGCGCGGGAAACTACGGATCATAACCGCTATGCCAATGAATTTTTTACTTTAAACTATACCAAGGAGAAGCTATGTGAACTCGGAGTGCTGAATGATATGCAAATAGAACAGACCCGCCAAGTGGGCCGGACACCTGAATTTAATACGATGAACGTCATGAACCTGCAACGCTTTATTGAGGCCCATCCGGAAGGAAGTACTATTGGAATTATCTATGCCACCCGCGGACTTACCTGGGCCGCCAATGAAAGCGGTGCAGATTTTAAACCAGCGCATCCCTGGAGTAAAGAGGTTTACCATGAGAACGCTTACCTGAATTATCTCTCCTGGAAAAAGGCCGTGCAGAGAGCATATGGCGACCGCTACGACCTGGTGTTTACGCAAGGCGGCGTTGATAGTGATCTGAGGGAGGATAATTTTTTCACGTATGCTCTGGGCAACGATGTGGATCTGCAGGGGTTCGGCGGTGAAACAATTTTTATTAACACCAGAGATGCAATCGCGTTGGCTGTCGCCGATGGTCTCGACAAGCTTGTTGTAGCTCCCTGCCACTGGAATTATGATAATCTGGATACTATTTTACGCATGAAAGAGATTAACGATCTGCCGTTGACACCCAAAGCGGATCTGGAAGCCGGCTACTATGACATGCTTCATTGTGAAGATGATAATAACACAGAGATTGATTGTACAAGTCCTGATAAGGCTGTTGAAATTGCTGTAGCATCATCATACAGCAACCTGGCCCAGGAGTTTGCAACAGCCTACTATGTTGTGCTCAGGGGGACCCTTGAACGATTTGGCCTGTATCCAGAGGGTGAGGAGCCGGCTGTTGAAGCGTCCCGGATGGTAACCAAGCTAAGTGGAGGCACAGTGGAGGTGACAAATGGTGCTTCTCCAATTGCCGGTGCTAAAATCGTGATTCCGGGAGATCCCTACCCGGACTTACCCCAAACATTTGCACCGGACAATGCGACTGCTCCTAATGATCCGGCAGATACCCTTGATTGCCTGTGGGAAGATACGGAAATCATCATTGGTTATCAGCCACAACCGGCAGCTATGGCATCTGCTGTAGCTGTTGGTCCAGCAGTACATTTCGGGCCTTACCGTAATTTTTTCAACCGTGACGTAACTGTTACAATACCCTATGTGAGCAGCCTTGTAGGAGACAATGATGTAAAGGTCTACATCTACAATCATCTCACCACCGACTGGGATCCAATTGATCCTGAAACGGTAGACACGATAAATGAACTGGTAACTTTTAAAACACAGGTGCTGGGTCTGTTTCAGGCCGGTGCTGACAATGTCACGCTTATTGTACTTGATTCCTTTACAGCCGAAGCCGGAGCAGGACAGGTTACCCTTAAGTGGTCAACAAAAGCGGAAATCGACAACACCGGCTTCAACGTCTACCGGGCAACATCAAAGGGTGGCCCGTACAGCATAATTAACCGTGAACTCATTGCAGCACAGGGATCACCTGCTGAAGGTGCGGCCTACATATTTGTTGATGAAACAGTGCAGAACAGGAAAGCCTATTATTACAAGCTTGAGGATATTGATACAAATGGGGTGACTACGATGCATGGACCGGCTAAGGCTACACCACGACTTATAAAAAAGTAACGAGTGTAAAAAAGATTTTTTCAGCACTCCTTGCTCAGAACCGGTGAGTGCGACACCGCGGCGTATCTTTAAACAGTAACCAGAAATGAGCCATGGGCAATGAGCACTGACTCAGTACTCATTGCCTGGAACACGGCTCTGAATAATTTCTTAGCGGGCCTGCTTTTGAGGGGTATAAAGGGTACGCTGGAAATCCTGACATTATCGAAGATTTAAGAAAAGACACGTAACCAGTATTGATTGAAAGGTGCCGGTTTTTTATGTTGGTCCTTGGTTTTTTGGGGAGTCCGCGGCTTACCGGTATTTGCAGCAAGCTGCTGCAAAAAACGCTTGACGGTGCCAGGAGCCGGGGTGCAGAAATAAAACGCTATGATCTCATAAACTGCAATATTAAATTCTGCCGGGGATGCTGTACCTGTTTTGTGAACGATCCTGAGCTGCCCATTGGTAAGTGCCCGCTCAATGATGACATGCAAACAATTCTGGAAGAGTACACCAGGGCTGACGGCTATGTGTTTGCTTCTCCGGTTTATGATATGTTTGTCAGTGCCTTAATGAAACGGTTCCTGGAACGAAAGATAATGCTTACCTACAGGCCCAAAGAGGACTATGGCAGGATCCCCGGACCCCGCACGCCTGGACATTTTACCAAGAAGGCTTCCCTGATCGTGACCGGCAATGCCTCGGATGAATACGAGACTGCCATGGGCGAACCGTGTTTTGATGCCTGGCAGGCCCATCTGCCGATTGAGCAGGTAGATACAGTAGATCAACTCTATGTCGGTGGGGTTGAAACCATATCCAGTGAAGCCCTGTCACAAAAGCTAACGCGGGCCTTTCACAATGGTGTACACCTGGTTGAAGAGATAACAAAGGGGTACAAAGCGGACGGACCAGGTGAGCAGCAGCAAATGCAAGTGCTATAGAAAAAAGAAAAGGGTAGCGTAACTGATAAAATATATTGTCCTGTAGGGAGAGGGGCAGTTTATTTTGTAATGTATCCTGATAGAATAATACTATTAACATAGATTACAATGGTATAACCCCCCCCCGGAAGATGTAATGGTAATGATGCACAGTATAATTAACAGTCTATTTAAGAGAGGGGACTTTTCAGAAAACAGGTTCATTGAAGATGCCCCTTAGGCGACCCGTGCAGTTCTAAGGGGCCTCTATATGGTGTGTAAAATGTGTTAGGTTTAACAAAACCAGGTTAGCATTATACAAAAGGAGTGTATTATGAAAATTAAAGCAATCTATTTTATACTGATAGCAGCGCTGCTTTTTCCCTGCACCGCACTTGCCGGTAAAACACCGGTGGAGGAAAAAGTGGCTGTGCTGATCACCGGCTGGGGCCTGCCAAATGGTTTTAACCAGGATTATGCCTGGGGAGCAGCATTGAATTCAATTGGGGATGCAACCCTGCCTCCCGGCCACCCGGGTGGTGTGTGTCAAATCGGACATCCGGGATCGTTTCCTTTTAGCAGCCATATGGGCATGCAGCCGCATGCAGTGCTTCATCAGGTAGCTGGATTTGAAAAGTATTATGACGGCTTTGGCTATTATAAACTGGTAGACGGTGTCTATATCGGAGCCCATCCGTCTATCCCCTCAGTGCTGCCTGAGGATATCCCTGCCGAGGTCCCCATTGTAGCCTGTATTGACCTGTTCAGCAGGGGAGTACAGAAGTTTCCACCGGATCCTAATACCGGCGCGGATCCGCTGGAAGGCTGGTATAAAATCGGGGACTGGACCAATACGTTCCCTAATGGGGCCTCTGACTTTCAGGAAGAGTTTATTCCGGTTTTAACCCGCAATTATGCTATTACCGGTGGGCCTACAGAAGCACCGGGCAACACCCTGCCGCCGGAGCAGGTGCAGCAGATGGAACACTTAACTGAAGAAATGCTGTATGATGCTTTTGGAAACAAAATTGATGTGCGTTCCGGTTTCTACACAGCAGTTCCCGGGGTTACCCAGCATGAACGCGACGTTGCCGCAGAATTTGCCAACGAGGGTTTCCAGAAAATGATGCTCTGCCGCGAAACAACCGACAACAACCGTTTTGCCAATGTATTTGCCACCGGCAATTATGTCAAAGAGAAACTGTGTGAACTTGGTGTGCTGGATGATATGGAGATACAGCAGACCCGGCAGGTGGGCCGGACACCTGAGTTTAACCTGATGAATATAATCAACTTGCAGCCTTATATTGAGGCCTATCCGGCCGGCAGCACCATCGGGATTGTGTATGTAACTCGCGGGCTGCCCTGGCGCGTCCCTAACCCCGGGGGTCCCTTTGCAACTCCGCACCCCTGGAACAAAGAGATTTATCACGAGAATGCCTATCTCAATTATCTCTCATTGAAGAAGGCTCTCATAGAGGCCTATGGCGATGATTATAACCTGGTGTTTGACGTAGGCAGTGACCTCAGAGAAGACAATTTCTACACCTATGGTATTGACTATGACGCACCTTTTAAGAATATTCGCGACGGCATTCAGGAGGCCAAGGCCGCCGGGCTGGATAAGCTGATCGTAGTCCCGGGTCACTGGAATTATGATTCTGCTGATACCAATCTGCGTATGCGTGAAAAAAATGGTGTAAAAGTTAATACCAAGGAAGAGCTTGAGGCAGGCATACAGCATACGGTTTACTGCGAAGATGCTGACGGTAATATAGTTGACTGTGCCAACCCGGATGCAACCACAACAATTACGGTAGCTCCGGCCTATACCCATCTGCCGGAAGAGTTTGCTACCTCCTACTACGTAGCACTGCGCGGCGGGCTGGAAAAATTCGGACTTTTCCCGAAGAAGGCTAAAATCAAAATGCAGGTATCCCAACTGGTGACCAAGCTGGATGGCGGCACTGTAGAGGTAACCGATCCTGACAGCAAAATCACCGGTGCCAAGATTGAAATACCGGCTGACCCCTATCCTGACAGACCCGAAGGGCTGACCGATATATCAGTTGTTATCAATGATCCCAATGATACCAATGACTGCATGTGGGAAGATACAACCATTAATATTGGTTTTCAAAAAAATGCTGCCTGCATACCGGGTGTCAAAGCGTTAGGTAAAGCAGTACATATTGGTCCCTACCGCGCCAAGTTCAACCGGGATGTAACCATTGCCATACCGTATAAAAAGAAGATCAAAGACAACGAGATGGTAAATGTTTATATTGCTAACGATCTTACCGGCGGATGGGACGCTATTGTACCTGAAAGCATAAATGAAGCCGATAAACTGGTCACATTTAAGACCCAGGTATTAGGGCTATTTCAGGTTGGCGAAGAAATGGATGATGACGATGACAGTTCTGATGATGATTGTGATGATGACGATGATGATAGTTCTGACGACGACAGTTCCGATGATGACTGAAGTATCAAAAAAGATGGACTATGACCGGCGGCAGGGCATCCTGCCGCCGGTCAACATCTTCTTATGTATAGTTACAGTATAACGTAACAGTGCTTTTTGCAGACTGCCGGATACGAGGGGAGCGTGGTCTTCTTACATCAGGAGGGGAGAAAGCTATGATCATTAATGAAGCGTTTTATTATGGGGTGAGCAGGTATTTTGATCGGATCATAACAGATATTGAAAATGATGGTATAGACACGGGAATTTTCAAAAAGGTTGATGCCCATAAGCTAGCGCGGGCATTCTACTTATGGGCATGAGGATTATGAAGAAACAAAAGATAATTAATTTTTTTGTAACATACATTGTAACCTGCTCGGTGTTTATTGGGTTTTGCAATACGTCAGTTACCTTCGGTAAGGAAAAAGCAGACAAAGCTGCTGAGAAACCTGTTGCAAAGGAAATTTCATCACAAGCGGACGTAAGTGATCAGCACCCGGAGATTGAAGAGGGGCTATCGTGTAATGACTGTCATGAAATCAAGCTTGATGCCGCTACAACTGCTACCCAGGTGTGGCTCTACGGCGGTTATCTGAAATGGAATGCAGGTGAGGGGATTATGCCGCAGGACAAAATCTGGCAGCATATTGTTACACTGCTGGGGGGTGCAAAACAGAAAAGAACGTTTGTGCTGGCAACCGCGCTGAATAATAAACCCTTTACTACAACCGTGGATGCCAGTCTAGACCCGGATAAAAAAGTACTGTATGTCTACTCGGAGAAAGGCACTTCCAAGCTGGACCATATCAAAAACAATTCCTCTGTGAGCCTTAACTGGCATAAAGAATTTAAGGATTTTTCTCAAATCCTCTGTTTGCAGGTAGTGGGAAAAGCCGAGCTGTTTGAAGGAACAGCCAAAGAATATAATGAAGGGCTTTTAACCTATGAGTTTGAGTATGCTGCTGCGGCCCGCAAAATGTCTGTTGAGCAATGGAAAACAATGATGAAACAGAACATGATTATGCAAAAGATCACTATCCGGGAAGTAACGTTCATTGACAGCTCGCTGAGGGGCACCGATTATAGATCGCAGCAGCGCTGGAAACGCCAGTGATGTTATGAACCACCAGGGTTACAGAGAATAATATGTACCATGATGTAATCATAGCCAGCGCCTGCCGTACACCAATCGGCAGTTTTTTAGGCACGCTTAAAGACAACCCCTGTTCGTGACCTGGGAAGGGCAGTGGGTGAGGAAGCGATCAGAAGAGCCGGCATACCTGCAAGGAATGTTGAAGAGGTTATGTGCAGCAATATTATTCAAGCCGGCGCCGGCGGGAATGTGAACCGCCAGATTCAGGGAGTTATCTGCTTCCCACGGCCCGCACAGGATACCGGTCGGGATGTGCATCACTGTGTGCCGGAGGGGGACTGGCCATGGTTGCTCTGCTCAGCACCGCGGAAGCCTCATAGACTACATGAAAAGGTTTAACTCTTTAAAGAGGAGGAATGAAAGGCGTTATGAGTGATTATGATGTAATTGTAGTGGGCTGCGGCCCGGCCGGGCTGATGGCCTGCGGCGAACTTGCAAAGCGGGGTGTCAGGGTCCTGGGGGTTGATAAAAAACCGCAGCTGGACAGAAACATCCGGACTGTCTCAGGCTACTGTTTCTTGGACCAGCCTTTTAACCATGAAGTAATTCGCACTGAGCCGAATGGATCAAAGACACTGCTGCATTATACAGAAAATAATTTTACGGTTGAGTATCCTGACCATATGCAGGGTGTCTATCATACCTATATGTTTTCAGATACGGGTAAATACTGGCAGGCATCCACAACCAAAAAGCCCCTCTACCATATTTTTGATGCCAATAAATGCTTTCAAGCCCGCTACAGCTGGGCCGCAAAGAAAGGCGCCGAGTTTCTCACCGAGACACTGGTGCATAATGTTACCCAGACCGACCAGGAAGTTACCATTACTGCCCGCACGCGGGGTAAAGACCGGACCCTGACCTGCAGAAAACTGATTGCGGCCGACGGTCTTTCATCCCGCATTGCCAGAAAAACAGGTGCCAACGCAGGCAGACAGTTTTTTGCCAAGGGACCTACCATGGAATACGAAATGGTTGGGGTTGAGTGCCCTTATGACGTCGGCGACATCCTTTTTTTCGGCAAAAAGAATTTTGGCGGGATGCAGGGCGCTCTGTTAATGTTGCCCAGTCCGCACGGCCCGGATGCTTTCCGGCTGGAAACCATCTCAATGCTGCCGGCCTCTAACGGTGCCAGGCTGCTTGAATATTTTACCCAGCAGGGTCCGTATGCTCACTGGTTTAAGCATGCTGAGATTATTGATATGAGTGGGGCTCTGGTTGAGTTGATTTCACCTATGATCACACCCTACAAGGGTAATATACTGTTTGTCGGTGACTCGGCGGCTTTCGGCGAGTGCCTCTACCAGAGTGCAACCATGGCCGGATATATGGGTGCAGTATGCACGCAGACTGAGCTTGAGGGCAAAAAAGGCTTTGAGGAGTACACCCGTTTATGGGCCCGATATTTTGAATGGGTTACCGATTCAAAGCGCATGGCCGATTACCTTAAGCGCACCATGTTTACCCGGTTTTTTTCAATACGTGAAATTGACTTCCTTTTTGATCTTTCCCGGAAATACCCTATTGTCATGGAAGAAGCAGAGGCAACACCCTATGATTATGCCACCATGCTTTTACAGAGTTTCCAGGCTATGGATGAAGTCCCGCAGGAAATGAAGGACAGAATGCAGGAGATAATAGAGGCTGACATGTCCTCTATAGCAATGGTTATCGGTAAGAATCAGGAAGCCTGATCCTAAAGGTTGGCTTCTGGTTTTGCACATAGCTGTTCCCTGGGTCACAGGGGAAAAGCACAGGCCTTTTTTCAGCAGGCGCCATGGGGTGCCACAAGGTACTAAAAGCCTTAATCAATCACAAAGAAAATTAAAATCAAAGATATCCATCAGAGGAGAGTGTTATGATCAAAGAACTTCGGGATATAGTGGGGGCAGATAATGTTCTTGACGACGGTGACAGCCTGGATTTTTATTCCAAAGACCAGAGTCTGACTGCCCCAAAGAAGCCTGCTGCCGTCGTGAAGCCTAAAAATGCAGAAGAAGTCCAGGGCCTGGTTGCCTTTGCCAACAAAACCCTTACCCCGCTGATACCTTCAAGTTCAGGAGTGCATTTTTACGGTGCAACCCTGCCGGAACAGGGCGGTGTGATAGTGGATCTGGCCCGGATGGATAAGATTTTAGAAATTGACACACGCAACCGCCGGGTAAAAATAGAGCCGGGGGTAACCTGGCACCAGCTGCAGGAAGCCCTGGCAGAGCATAACCAGATGCCGCTCAATCCGCTGTTTCCCCATCCGCAAACCTCGGCACTCACCAGCTCGCTGGAAGGTGACAGCATGCTGATCCCAAAATATGAATACGGCGATCCGGTGCTTTCCAGTGAGATTGTGCTCGGGAACGGTGATCTTTTTAAAACCGGTATGGCATCAGCCACCAGGACGCAAGGAGTTTATCCTGAGGGGCCCGGAACCAATTTTTTCAGCTTTTTCATAGGAGCTCAAGGAACGCTGGGCATTACTACGTGGTTAAACCTCAAGACGGAGTACCGGCCGGTAGAGCAGAAGGCCTGGTTTGCGGCCTTTAGTGAACTGGAAGATGTGGTTGAGCCGCTCTACAAGCTACAGCGTCGCCACGTGGGCAATGAATGCTTTGTACTGAACCGGTTTTTACTGGCGCTGCTTTTGTGTGAAGAGTATCCGCAGGATTTTGAGAAGCTGATG
>JANQFE010000119.1 GCA_028278025.1 Thermodesulfobacteriota bacterium
TCATGTTGGCCAGAAACTCGCTCTTCATACGGCTGGCCTCCTCGGCCGCCTCCTGCGCCTGCCTCAGCTGCAGCTCGGAACGCTGCATGTTTGCACGGAATGCAAGTGTGATAAAAGCAATCAATGAAAAAAACGGTAAAAAAGCTATTACATTTTTAGATGCAGTGAAGCCGGCAGTTTCATATAAGGGATCAACTAAACGATATAAAACCTTTGCAAATGCATAGCATGTCATAGACAGACCCAGCATGGCCCACATAGACCGTATGGTACCCTTCGGGCTTATCAATACAGTGGTACAGGCGACAACAAGATAAAGATAATGCATATTAAACACTTGCCCCCAGGCAAAGCAGCAAAAAAAATTATGTATATTGATAACAATTAACGCATATATCCGGGCTTTGCCGTAGCTGCCGCGGTGATTTAACACGAACACAAGCAGGAGACTGCCTACAAAAAAGATACTGTATTCAAATGCAAACAGCCAGAATTTGTTAATAAGGCAAAACAGAACAAATAACGGCGAGCAGACAAAGAGAATAGCTACTAGCATATTCAACATCCGCACACACCTGGTCTCTTCCGGTTTCAGGCCGGTATGCACACCGATGTTGAAAAGGTAATTAAAAAATTTCATGGCAAATCTCAAAAAACAGTAGGCAGTAAGCAGCGTTTATCTGCATACTTCCTACTCCTTACTGCTTTGTGTCTACTGCTTCCTTCACTTTCCCTTCTTAATCATATGCCGCATGCTGACGTGATCCCTCGTGATCCAGTCAGCCGGATGGCCGAAAATCATAGCCCAGGTACTGTGCTGGTCGAGATGGTCGGTTTCAAGGCCCTGGTAAATGACATAGCTGCCAGACTGCGGGTACCAGGCATGCACGGCAAAAGCGCCGCGGTAGAGCCGCCCCTGCTGATCGTAGTTGAGTATTTCGATCAGCTTGAAGGTCTCCTTATCAATATAGATGACCCGCTTGCCGTACACATAGCTCCTGTCAAGCTGGGTCAGCAGCAGCACATAGCAGGGCCGTCTTTCAAATTTCAGGTTCTTCCACTCCAGACCCTCGCGGCTGAAATACTCCGAGCCGTCCACCGAATAGGCCGGCACCAGGTATTCGCGCTCCCCGATCAGCTCAAAGGTGTAGGGGTTGCGGTAGGGGGTTATCTTCTGGGAAAAACCCTCGTAGTCGTCGTAAATCATGTCCTGGCCTGCCACGATATCCTGGGTGTCGGTACCGGAAAGCTTGCGTATTCGCCGGAGCTGGGCGATGTAGAGCAGCAGCTGGTCATGGTCTTCCCAGCCCCTGAAGAGGGTCATGTTGATGATGTTGCCGTAGAGATCACGCGGAGAAAGGTTGCAGTAGGAAACGCTTGAGATCTCACCCCGCTTTCGGGCCCGCGTGTCGAACCAGCCGTAAGGCGGCATACTTACCCGCCCATGGAGTCTCAGGTTCCAGATAACAGCCTTGCTGTTAAAATCCTCCTTCAGGTCTTTGGTATATCCTTTATAGTGGATAAGGCTGTAAACATTCTCGGGGGCAAAGTAGCGCTTCATCCAGTTGTAGATGATCTGCCGGGCTTTGAATGTACCCGATGGCCGCGGAAAGGGAATGCCGGCCCGGTAGGTCTCCTCAAGCAGGTAACCCTGATCGTCGAGCTTTGATTGGCCGAGATTTTTTTTAGTGGTCTCAATGACAGGCAGGCTCATGTAATACTGCCGGGTGGGCACCACCTCGATTTCGGTAAAGTTACCGCAGTGGGGCGGGCTGCCGGGTCTGAAGCGTGCGAACATGCTGGGCCACATGAGCTCTTTGAAACCCGGGTGCTTTTCCCTGTCCTGATGGGTATATTTCCCGGGTTTAATTTCGGGGGCAATCCGGCCCACAATTTCAGGTGATCTGAAGCCTGTCAGCTCGGCCCAGCCATCCTGCATGGCCTGTACATCATAGGTCAGCCCGGCATACACATCCGGGGGCAGAATCTTGTCCCAGCTCAGATCCTGCAGTACGGGCCGGGGATCATTATAGAATGCCTTGGCCTTCTCAAACTGCTCGAAGCCGACCTTGTATTCTCCGGCATGAGATACGGGCACCGCCGTCGCCAGGCTGCACAGAATTAGAACGGTTACGAGGGATTTTAGGTTTGTCATTGCAAAACTCCTGTTTTAGTAGGCACTATGCAGTAGGCAGTATGATATAATACGTAAGGGTTCATATTCCATATTTATGCTTTCTGTTTGCTACTGTGCAAGTGCCGGTTTTAGTAACAAAACTTGGGTGCTTTATCAATCATACCGTAAAGCATTTTGTTGACTTCTTCATACCGGGTAATTAAATGAAAATATGTTTTTTCGTTGATCAATTTGAAGTCTTTTGAAAATTCCAGCCAAACCTCTGTTTCGCCAGCCTCTCCGGCGCAATCTATCAGTTTGCTGATAAACACTTTTTTATAGCGTCTCTTTTTCCACGCCTCGGCAAGATTAGCCGCTACGCTCCGTGATGACCGTCTAATCTGGTCAGTCAGAGAATATTTTTCTTCCACTGGAAACTTTTTCGTTATTTCATTAATATCAACCGCAAGCTGATACGCCATCTGGTAAACCTTCAAATCTCTATAGCCCCTGTAAACTCTTTCATTTTGTTTCATTTCCAACCCTCCCTTTTTAGTAATCAGTATGTAGTAAGTAGTAAGCAGTGTGTTTCTTCATGCTTCGTACTGCTTACTGCTTACTTCCTACTTCTTACTACCTACTGTTTGCTCCATTTCCTTCTTTCCACTACTCCATCACTCCATTTTTTCCACCTTTCCGGCAATCTCCGCCAGTACCCGTCCAGCTTCTTCATAATCCAGCCGTTCGATCAAATCCTCAATTCTATCTGCTTCAGCCTGAAAGCCATCTGCAATCAGGCCGTTTTTTATGCCAGCAAACAGGTCACCGGCACTAAGATCACGGTCCTGCAGCATGCGGTTAAGCTCGCTCAGTCCCCGGGATGTGTTTGGCTCCGTTTCATTGTCTGAGGCTTTGGCCTGCCTGCGTAGTGCTTCCTTCTCGGGATATTGTGTGTAAGCCGTTTTATACTGCGAGTCGCATGCAGCTGTCAAAGTCTCACCCTTCCGGATCGGGCCTTCTGCTTTTTTCAGGCTCTGCTCCAGGACTCGGGCTGCGGCCTGCAGCTCCTGGGCACCGATCGTTCCGGCAACACCTTTAACCGTATGGGCCAGGATGCAGGCAGACTCGGCTTCACCGCTTCCTATTGCATTTCTAAGCTGCTCAGCAGCTAAGGTGTAGTCCCTGGCAAACTCCCTGAGCATCCGTTGCAGACGACCTCTGCTGCCGCCGAGCCGTTTCAGCGCATTTTCAGTATCAATAGCGGGGTTGTGTTCGGGCAGGTGGGGGTTGTCAGCCCCCGGCTCCTGTTCTTCCCAGCAGGTTGTGTTGTCCGTTTTCGGCTCAACCCAGCGCGCCAGCGTCGTGAGCAGCACCTCGCTGTCCAGCGGCTTGGCCACGTAATCATCCATCCC
>JANQFE010000066.1 GCA_028278025.1 Thermodesulfobacteriota bacterium
CGTCTGAAATCCTGCCGCGAGGGTATCCGCCTCTGGCGGACAAGTTGCAGGGTGCCTTTTCTTTTGTTACTTTTCTTTGGAGCACGCAAAGAAAAGTAAAGAATATATATGATTACATTCTTGCAGGATATATGGAACTCCTGCCGGTCAACTGATAGGTACGGTAAGTTGAATTATGTACCAAGGTCCCTCCTGAAATTTTCCTCAATTTTACTGAAAAAATCCTCTGTATTCAGATAAGGCTGTTGCTCGCCGACCAGCAGCGCGAGATCCTTGGTCATGCAACCTGATTCTACTGTTGTAATACATGCCCTTTCCAATAAACCGGCAAACTGAGCGACCTCGGGAGTATCATCAAATTTTGCACGGAAATGCAGCCCTTGCGTCCAGGCAAAAATTGAAGCAATCGGATTTGTCGACGTCTGCTTGCCCTGCTGGTGCTGTCGGTAATGCCGTGTAACAGTGCCGTGGGCGGCCTCGGATTCAACCGTTTTCCCATCCGGGGTCATCAAAACTGATGTCATAAGCGCCAAAGAACCGAAGCCCTGGGCAATAGAATCAGACTGGACATCCCCATCGTAGTTCTTACAGGCCCAGACAAAACCGCCTTTCCACTTCAAGGCACAGGCAACCATATCATCAATCAGACGGTGTTCGTAAACAATCCCCTTTTCTTTAAATCTTTGAGCAAACTCTTTCTCAAACACCTCCTGAAAAATATCTTTGAAGCGGCCGTCATAATACTTCAGAATCGTATTTTTTGTCGACAAGTACACCGGCCAGCCAAGATCAAGTCCGAAGCTAAAGCATGCCCTGGCAAATCCCCGTATTGATTCATCAACATTGTACATACCCATGGCTATACCCGAGTCGGGAAAATCAAATATTTCATGTTCAATTGCGTCAGCACCATCGGCAGGTTCAAAACGCATTGTCAGTCTTCCCGGTCCGGGGATCTTGAAATCAGTAGCACGATATTGATCGCCAAAAGCATGGCGTCCGATAATAATCGGTTTTTCCCAGCCGGGCACCAATCTGGGAATATTTTTGCAGATAATCGGCGTACGGAACACTGTGCCGCCAAGAATATTTCTGATGGTACCATTGGGGGATAACCACATTTTTTTAAGTCCGAATTCCTTGACCCGTACTTCGTCAGGAGTTATCGTCGCACACTTTACTCCAACACCATAGTGCTGTATGGCTCGGGCGGCTTCAATCGTAACCTGATCATTGGTTTCGTCACGGTGAGTAATACCAAGATCAAAGTATTTTAATTCTATATCAAGAAAGGGCAGTATCAGACGCTGTTTGATCCACTGCCATATAATACGGGTCATCTCATCGCCGTCAATTTCGACGACCGGATTCTTAACTTTTATTTTTTGTCCTGGTTTTAATATTGCTTCAGCCATACACTCCTTCCATCACGTATAGATCAGACTGCCTAATTGCTGTACTATAAAAAAATCAGTAGGAGCAAAACATGCTAGTCAAGTTTAAAGTCCTTATGTTTTTTGATGTGCTCAACAAGGCCGCCATCGGAAAGGATATTGGCCATTAGGGGCGGTAAAGGCGGAAAGGTATAGGTTTCATTCCTGGTTAGATTTTTAAGCTCTCCTGTTAACAATGCAAGCTCCAGCCTGTCTCCTTCATTAATACCATCCGTATCAAGGATAAGCGCCGGCAGCCCGACATTAATGCAATTCCGAAAAAAAATACGTGCAAAACTCTTAGCTATAACAGCACTCACACCTGCCATTTTTATAATCGTGGGTGCATGCTCACGGCTGGAACCCTGGCCAAAGTTGCGTCCGCCGATTACAAAATCGCCTTGCTGTACCTGTGAGGCAAATTCACTGCGCGCATCTTCAAGTACATGCTTTGCCAGCTCCGGCAGATTGCTGCGCAGATGAAAAAGTCTTCCGGGGGCAATGTGGTCAGTGCTGATGCCGTCACCGAACTTCCAAGCTTTTCCTGTTAATGTTTCCATGTATAAAACTCCTGGTTATATAAACTCTCTGGGGTCGGTTATTGTGCCGTTAACCGCCGTAGCGGCTGCGGTTGCCGGGCTGGCAAGATAAAGTGAGGCCTTTGGATTACCCATTCGGCCTTTGAAATTACGGTTTTGGGTTGAAAGGCATACTTCACCATCACCCAGAACACCTTCATGCACTCCGACACAAGCGCCGCAACCCGGACCGGTAATCACCCCGCCTGCTTCAGCCAGTGTTTGAAACGTTCCGTCCGCCATTCCATCAAGCAATACCTTGCGTGAACCGGGTGTTATGAGCAGTCTGGTCCCGCCGGCAACCTTCCTGCCTTTAAGAATTGCCGCAGCTGTTCGAAAGTCTTCCAGGCGGCCGTTTGTGCTCGTTCCTATAAAGACCTGATCTACACCCACCGGCTCTACTGAGCCGATCGGCTGCACATTGTCGACAAAATGTGGACAGGCGATCATCGGCTCCAGGGTGCCGGCATCAAACTCAAGTATCTTTTCATAGTCGGCGTCCGAATCGGCACTAATCGGTTTAAAATCGTCAGCACGCCCTTGTTCATCAAGGAATTGAGCCGTGGCTTCATCTGAATTAAAAAGGCCCGCCTTGGCTCCGCATTCAACAGCCATATTGGCTATAGTAAATCGTCCTGTCATTGAAAGGCTGTCGATTGCAAAGCCGCTGAACTCCAATGCTTTATAGGTTGCTCCGTCAGCCTCAATTGTGCCGATTAAGTAGAGCATAAAATCTTTGGCATACACGCCCTTTTGGAACATACCGGTTACAATTACCTTCCAGCTCTCCGGTACACGCATCCACGTGTGTCCAAGTGCCATTGCAACTGCAATGTCTGTTGAACCCATACCCGTTGCAAAAGCACACATAGCCCCGTTAGTACAGGTGTGTGAATCGGCGCCAACGATAACATCACCGGGGCGGGCATATCGTTCACTAACAACATTATGAGAAATTCCGTTGCCTATATCAGAGATGATTGCGTTGGTTTTGCGACAAAAATCACGCAGCAGTTTATGATCATTGGAAAGCTCCTGCCTCGGGCTGGGGGATGCATGGTCTAAAAAAACGAGTGACCGTTGCGGATCATACAGCTTTTCCAACCCGATCTTCTCAAGCTGACGTACTGTAAGAGGTCCGGTGCCGTCCTGTACATATGCCAGGTCTACACGCACTCCGGCAAACTCATTTGGCCGGACATCATGTCCGACATGCTCACCCAAAATTTTTTCAACCAGTGTTTTTCCCATAAATTTCCTTTATATTTATTATCATAATTAGACACTATATTTAATTGACAAGGTAACATGTTGGATTTATATACTAAAATAGCAACAGTTTACAGCCATCCCTGCTAAGAATAATATGTTTTGTATTACTCTTTAGACGGGCAGGCCCTAAGGGATTAATAATACAGAGTTGTATAATCCAACTTTTGATAATAACATAAAACCACCAACTATTATAGCATTTAATTTTTGGTAAACCAATTATAGGAGGATCCATATGGCTGCCGAAACATATGCTAAAGGTCTTGAAGGTATCATAGCTGCCGATAGCAGCATCTGTAAAATTGATGGTGTAAACGGTAATCTTTATTATCGGGGGTATTCTATTTTTGATCTTGCCGCTGAATGCAGCTTTGAGGAAGTGACCTACCTTCTTCTATATGATGAGCTGCCCGCACCGACACAGCTTGCCGGTTTTTCCAAAAAAATGCGCGGAAGCAGAACCCTGGCTGAACCAATAATACAAATGGTTCGTTTTTTCCCCACTGCTGCCCACCCCATGGAGCTGCTTCAATCCGTAATATCATATTTAAGTGGATATGTTACCCACCACATTGAACATTCTGCTACCTGCAATTGCCGTAATACCCTTCACCAGGTTGCCCAGCTTGCAAGTGTTGTAGCTGCACACGGCCGTTTTCGTGATGGTAAGGAATATGTGCCTCCTGACCCCGATCTTTCACATGGGGCAAACTTCCTGTATATGCTGCGAGGCAGTATGCCTGATCCTCTTGAGAGTGAAATAATGGATAAGTGCCTGCTGCTGCACGCTGAGCATGGATTTAATGCTTCTACCTTCACGGCACGTGTTGTTGCCTCAACCCTTTCGACCTGTTACAGCAGTATCTCAAGCGCGATTGGGTCGTTGTACGGTTCTCTGCATGGTGGTGCCAATGAGCGTGTTATGAGCATGGTACAGGAAATCGGCGGCATAGATAACGTTAAGACATGGGTAGATAAAGCCTTATCCGAAAAGCGTAAAATCATGGGAATGGGTCACCGGGTATACAAAGTCAAAGATCCCCGTGCCGTTATCATGGAGCGCTATCTTGAACAGCTTTCCGAGTTCAAAAATGATTATACTTATTTTGAAATACTCAAAGAGCTTGAGAAAACAGCTGGTGAAAGGTTGTCGGGTTCTGGAAAAACTGTCTACCCCAATGTGGATTATTTTTCCGGCGCCGTCTACCTTCTGCTGGGTATACCCCCAATACTTTTCACCCCTATTTTTGCACTGGCACGGGTTGCGGGATGGCTGGCCCATATACTTGAGCAACGCTCTGATAATCGTATATACCGCCCCAGGTGTCAGTATATCGGCCCTGATGCACTTGAATTTGTTCCTCAGGAAAAAAGATAGTACCATTTACGTAAATATTTCCAGGAGCTTCAGGCCATATCGGTTAACGTATGACGCGGTATTTATATGTTTCTATTATTAAAATATAAAAATTTTTAATTTTTTTAAAAAAAAGACTTGGAATAATCCTTTTGTGTGTTAAATTGTTAAGTACCTAAAGCGCAGTACCTGATTGTAGTCAATTATTGAATATTCAAAGACCGCACACTCCGCAAAAGGGTGTGGGGTTTTTTTGTTTTGAGGCTGTACAACAATTAGACTGCCTGTCTGGATCACGTATGTGTGATCGGGCACTAACAATTAATGGTTCCATACAGGAACCGGTACTAAGGAGTAAGCTTTATGAAAGAAGGAACAGTGAAATGGTTTAATGATTCTAAGGGCTTCGGTTTTATCGAACAGGATGGCGGCTCAGACGTATTCGTGCATCACTCAGCTATCAAGGCTGAAGGTTTCAAAAGCCTTCAAGAAGGCGCCCGGGTTCAGTTTGATGTTGTCGAGGGTGAAAAAGGTCCGGCGGCGGCCAACGTTGTTCAGCTGTAACGATCTATCATTATCCGCAAACTCAAAGAGCCCCGCATACTGCGGGGCTCTTTTTTAATTTTTACAGATTACCCGGCAATACGATTACTGGACTATTGCATTTTTCTAATTAAATAGTCTAATATTGTACTGAAAATAAATAGAATATAATTTCTTGATGGTGAAATAATGGGAAGAGTTTTTCATAATAAAAAAATGCCCAAGCGAAGCATCGAAAATGCTGACAAAATATTTGACGGTAAAAAAAGGACAAAACTTGGCACTGAGAAAAAACCGGCTGTTGTCAATGTGCAAACTGAGGAAAGATTTAAAGAAATTGCAGCCCTGTTTGAGGAAAACGGATGGGAATATACAATTGAATTGCAGCCGGATGAGCCTGAGGATATTAGCGATTTAGAAACACTACTGAATCCTCCCCAGCCAATGCGGACCGAAAAGAAAGTTGGCCGCAATGACCCCTGCCCGTGCGGAAGTGGAAAAAAATACAAAAAATGTTGCGGCAATTGATCCCGGCATGTCTCTGTAGCTCAGTAACGCAGGGCTGAATACATGCCGCCACCTTCCGACAATCAATTCAGCTTATATATCTGCTGCAAAGGTTACTTGCACAGTTCCCTGCAGGTCCAGGTGACGGTTATGTCATACCTGCCCGGACCAGATGAATTCGGTGCACTTCTGCAGATTATCGTACCACTGAATTCACCTTCATAAACAAAAACATCACAGTCAAGTCCTGATTCTGTTAAAAATAAAAACTCCTTATCATCCAATGAAATGTTAATGCTCCCAAAATGCTGGCTGCCTTGTTCAGGAATGTTATAAACTCTCGGGCCATCATAGGGGTTCAGCTTAATTCCAACACCCACCTCATCACCCGGCATGTCAACAGGGCCTTCATACGCCTGTAGTATATAGGTTAGATTGTCATATTCGATTCTTTTGAAACAGCCGACACCAGAGCTGTCATCAGGGTTATAATCATATTCAATGTCAAAACACATTGTTTCAGCCGTTGAGAACAAACGGTTGACGGACATCACTACCTGTCCCCCGCAGTGCAACGTTTCATCATCATCGTCGTCATCCCCAGTTTCAAGTTCCATGCACACCGGTTCCCCGCCAGCACTGCTGCAGACTCCCGCCGGTTCACACCCTTGTATCGTAATCCATTCAAGGTGCCCGCTGGCAGTCTCTATGCATGCTTCGACAGAGCTATTATCTGAGGCACAGCGCTGCATACCTGCCTCATTACACATTTCAGTTTCATTATCGCATGGAGTTTCATTATGTTTACAGTTACTAGCACCAGCCCAAAGCAGTATGCATCCAAGCATTACTAAAAAGTTTCGGTTTGTTTTTTTAATTGCATTTCTCAGGAAAGTCAAAATAGGTGCGCCTATATTAAATATCTAGTTTTTCGTTTTTTATAAAACACTTTTTAAAAGATAATAATAATAGATTTTTACGGGAGGGAGGTTTTTCTATTATTGTAAATCATGAACACACTATCTTCTTTTCCACAAAATCATACTGAAAGTCTCCAATAGCGTGCTGCTCTTGCTGAGCTCCATGGCATCCCAGTAGCACTGCTCACCTGCATGACTCATCCATGTCATAAACTCCTTGAGGGTACGCTCATCCTGAAACTCTATAGTTAAAACTGCTTTTTGTTCATCTGCCATGTTCTATCCCTCCGGATGGGATTGCAGGTGGCACAATTTTCTTGGTTGTTCCTGATTCACTCCGGCAGAGGCATCTGTCGGCCTTTTGCTTTTTGAACAGTTTTTTTAAAGTGCTTATAGGCCTGCTCGGTAACTTTTCTGCCGGAGGAGGTCCTGGTGAGCAGTCCGGCTTTGAGCAGATAGGGCTCTACCATATCTATCAGCGTATCGGTTTCTTCCTGCAAGGTCGCTGCAATCGCTTCCAGGCCCACAGGACCGCCCTTGTAAAATTCAATAATTACATTTAAAAATCGCACATCAAGCAGATTAAGGCCCCGTGCATCGATGCCTTCAAGGGCAAGGGCATCATCGCTGACCTTCTTGGTTATGCTTCCATCAGCACGCACCTGGGCAAAATCACGCACCCTCCTGAGAAGCTGATTTGCAATCCGGGGCGTTCCGCGCGATCTGCGTGCAATCTCAAGGGCAGCATCATAGTCAATTGAAACGTTCAGGATAGAAGCGGATCTGATGATAACCTGCTGGAGCTCTTCAACTGAATAAAAATCAAGTGAGCGCTGTATGCCAAAGCGTTCTCTCAGTGGTGGAGAAAGCAGCCCTGCACGTGTAGTAGCGCCGACCAGAGTGAATTGATTAAGTTTTGCACGATAGCTGCGAGCGTTCATGCCTTTATCAAAAATTATGTCAACCGCAAAGTCCTCCATGGCAGAGTAAAGAAACTCCTCAACTATTTTAGGCAGCCGATGGATTTCATCGATAAAGAAAACACTGCCATGCTCCATATGGGTAAGGATACTGACCAGATCTCCGCCCTTCTCAAGAGCAGGACCGGATGTGTGCACAAGAGGAACACCAAGCTCATTTGAAATAATATGAGCCATGGTTGTCTTACCTAGGCCTGGAGGACCATAGAAAAGAACATGGTCAAGCACTTCATTTCTTTTTTTTGCCGCCTCAACCGCGATCTGTAAAGTCTCTACTATCTGCTTTTGACCAATGTAATCGGAAAACTTCTTGGGCCGCAAATCCAGAAATGCCGGCACTTCGTCGTCTGAGAGATCTTGTAAGGATATTTCCTTGTTTTCTTCCATAGTAATTTATACCATAGCCTGCATTCACTTACTGTAATAAAGCCTAATCTGTTTTAGTTCCTCTGTATACTTCTTCAAACAGTTCCTCAGGTGTGGATAAATCCGGACGTCTTTTCAGTGCATCCGTTACCATGCGCGCTGCTTCAGCTTTGTTATGACCGAGCTGTTTTACCAGAACATCGAGCACCTGGCTGCTGAAGTCCTTGGTGGGTTCAACAGATTCTCTTTCTTCTTCTTTCATCAGCGCATATTTACCGACCTTGCCATTAAGCTCTGAAATCATCATATCAGCCTTACGGCTGCCAATACCTTTAAGGCTTCTGATTGTTGCAACATCTCTTTCTTCTATGGCACGGGCAATAACCGGCACCGGAAGGGTCAACGCCCGGGAAGCCATCACAGGTCCAATATCTTTTACGGTAATTAAATGCTCAAAGAACTCAAGCTCTACTTCATTGGTAAAACCAATCAAGGCCGGTTTGGGCTGTTGCGCTGTCTGGTGAAAAGAAATAAAAAGCTCTACCTGGTCATCCTTCTTATCTCGCTTAAGAAAAGCCTGCCATACAATCTCCGGCAGGAGAATTTCGTATCCGATACCGCCGGTAAGCACAACAACACGCCCACCTTCGGCTTTCATTACACTGCCTTTTATATAACGAATCATAGATAATTCAAGTGCCCAAAATGACTAAAGTTCAACGTGCCTAAAATTATTCTCTTTTAAGTACCACATAAAACAACTTACCACACATAGTATCCCAGCCGTGACAGGCCGACCAGTGCAAGGGCTGCCGCATCAGATGCATGATCAGGTTTGATTACTTCCTGCAATGTCAGAATTCTGCTTACTGCACGATTTACCTGTTCTTTAGTTGCTCTTCCATTCCCGGCAAGACAGCTTTTCACTTCAGTTGGCCTGATCTTTACTACTTTAATATTATTGTCCTGCGCCGCAAGGTATATTACCCCGCGTACTTCACCCAGTTGTATGGCTGCCTTGGGATAACGGTCGAAAACATATACATCTTCAACAACCATGACTGTCGGCTGCCACTTTCTTACAATTTCAATAATATTGTTATGAATGATCTGGAGTCTTTGAGGAATTTCAAGCTTACTGTCGGTTTTTATACCACCCCAACGGCAAAGCTCTCCCCCTTTTGCAAATGTCCCCACTACAGCATAACCGGTAGCTGCAAGGCCGGGATCAATGCCAATAGCTCTATAGCAATGGTTATCATTTACTTTTTCCATAGCAGCAGCTTCCGGTCTTCAGATTGCAGATTACACATTTTGCTTTTCCTCGGCAAACATATGCTATCATACAATAAAAAGATTTCAATATTTAAGATGAATCAAAAAAGATATGCGCTGATGTGGGAGAAAACAGCCCTTCCGTCCATTATGTGCTTAGTCAGTATCCCCCGTATCATTGCCGGTATCATCAGGCTTTTTCTGAATAGCTTCAATAATATCATTGGCTTTACGGCGAAATTCTTCCGGTACAAGTATACTGCCCCATCCTTTCTGTGGAATGAATATGCCGTCAAAGGATGTATCACTAAAACTGCGTACCAGGACGGGAATTGCTTCTTTTTCAAGAGCGTCCCGGATTACATCGGCTTCGAACTGATCGTCGGCAATTGTTACTTTTACAAACACTTCCTGATCTTCCGTATTTCGCTGAGCTACACGCTGTTCCCATTCGTTTTCGTTTATAAGTGTTTCATTACAATCACCGCAGGCAGCAACAGTATCAAAATATTCACCACCGCATCTTGGACAATATTTCATCGCAAAACTCCTATTTAAAACTTATTTCTTTAATAAGATAATTTCTGACACCCCCGGGGGCCTTCACGGCAACATCGTCATCTTCCTCTTTGCCGATCAATGCACGGGCGATGGGTGAGCTGATGGAAATCTTACCTTTTTCAACATCTGCCTCATCAACACCGACAATCTGATAGGTAACCTCCCCTCCTTTATCCTCATCTTCAAGTACTACCGTAGCACCAAATACAACCTTATCGGCCTGCAAAGCACTTGTATCTATCACCTTAGCGTTAGCCAGCTTTTGCTCCAACTCCCTTATTTTGCCTTCAAGAAAACTCTGCTTTTCTTTAGCGGCATCGTATTCAGCATTCTCAGACAAATCTCCATGGGCAGCTGCGGCTGCAATTTCTTTTATCACGGCCTGCCGGTCAAAGGCTTTCATTTTCCTGACCTTTTCACGCAGATCTTCATATCCCTGTTTTGTCATGATGTTTTCACTCATACATAGAAATCCCTTCTCTACTGGAGTATTAAAAAACAGAAAGGATGACTGTTATCAGCCATCCTGTTAATATCCATAGTTCTTTTTTACCCAATTTTTCCAATATATTATAATATTCCTTTTTTTCTGTCAATATGTGTTATAAAAAATATTAACACTAATTAGCAAGTTATGAATTTTTTCTAATATTCCTCTATGAAATCATTTGGTACACTGAAACACTATTTTATAGACAACCGCTGGTATATCATTGTCGGCTTATTTTCCATAATAATTGTAGATATTCTTCAGCTTACCATTCCCAGAATTATAAAAGAGGTTATTGACAACCTTGCCGGTGGATTCACCGAAGAATCTACTTTGGTGCGCTTTGCCGTGATGATTATCGCAGCAGGCTTTCTCATGTTTTGTTTTCGCCTTATCTGGCGATACTGTATCCTGGGCACTTCCCGCCGTATTGAAAAACAGCTCAGAGACAGACTGTTCTCTCATATTATACGACTGCCGCTCTCAAGCCTTATTAAAACAAAAACCGGTGATGTAATGGCACGTATGACTAACGACCTTGATGCGGTCAGGATGTGTACAGGTATCGGTCTAGTATCTTTTGTTGATATGATCTTTCTGGGGACAGCGTCCATAGCTTTTATGCTCTATATCAACCCAACACTTACATTGTTTTCACTGGCTCCTATGTTTTTTATTATTGTTATTACCTGGCGTTTAAGTGGTCAGCTGCATACTCGTTTTTCAAAGGTTCAGGCTGCCTTTTCTGCTCTGACTGAAAAAGTGCGGGAAACCATTACCGGGATATGGGTTATTAAGGCCTATGTGCGGGAGCAGGACAATACGGAAGCGTTTAAGCGCGTCAGTGAAAATTACATTCACCAAAATATTAAACTGGTTAAAATATGGGGGCTGCTTTTCCCTGCTATTATGTTTTTTTCCAATCTCAGCATAGCAGTGCTTATTTTTTGGGGAGGCAGGTTAACCGTTTTTAACAAAATCACGCCCGGCGATTTTGTTGCTTTTGCAAGTTATCTGTGGATACTTACCTGGCCCATGATTGCATTAGGCTGGGTAGTTAACCTCTTTCAGAGAGGCTCTGCTTCACTGGTGCGTATTAATGAGGTTCTCAGTATGGAACCGGAAGCAATCGGGCCTGCTGTGCATAATGATCCTCAGACAATCAAAGGTGATATTGAAATTCGAAACCTTACCTTTTCATATGCTTACGGGAGTTCACCTGTATTAAACAACATCAGCTTGAGCATAAAAGCCGGCCAGACGGTGGGTATAACCGGGAAAATAGGTTCCGGCAAGACAACATTCTGCAATCTGCTGCTGCGTCTCTACAAACCTGCACCGGGAACTATATTTATTGATAAAACCGATATATGCAGCTTTGGCCTTACTGATCTGCGCAGGCACATCGCCTATGTACCCCAAGACAGCTTTCTTTTTTCAGACACCATAAAAGAAAATATTTCTTTTGGAAAACCCGAAGCGGCGCAGAAAGATTTGTGGTATTGCGCAGATGCCGCCCAGCTCCAGGGTGACATTACAAATCTTAACGATGGTCTTGCCACTATTCTGGGAGAGCGAGGAGTTACGCTTTCCGGTGGTCAAAAGCAGCGCATGTGCATAGCCCGGGCACTCCTGCAGGATGCACCAATGCTTATACTGGATGATGCCATGTCATCCCTTGATACTGCCACTACTCAAAAAATAGTTGCATCCCTTAAGGAATCTAAAACAAAACGCACAAGCATTATAGTTGCCAACAGGATTGCATCAATAAAACATGCTGATACTATTTTTGTGTTTTCGGATAGTGTCGTAGTTGAATCCGGTACACATGCTGAACTTATGCAGAAAGGCGGTTTCTACTACAACCTGTATCTCAAACAGCAGCTTGAAAACGAAACAGTGTAGTTTGTTGTTTGGTGACAGTTGCCCGTTGCAAAAAAGCAACTGACGACAATTGAACTACCACCAGCTAAAAGCTGGTGGATTGGTTCCCGACTAAAGTCGGCTAAAGGAAAAACACAATACCTCTGAAATTCTCACGAGGGGTATATTTTTTCATAGCACCTTCGGTGCTT
>JANQFE010000121.1 GCA_028278025.1 Thermodesulfobacteriota bacterium
CACACCGCCCTTGCTGCCTGTCCCGAGCTTGTCGCGGGGCTCAAAACCAAAGACCTTCACCGATCAACTGACAAATTAAAGTGTGACGCTGTAGTAGTAGGGAAGGGAAAAATAATGAGCAGTCTGAAAGTGCACACTATTCAGAGTGTTGTAACCAGTGCAGCGCTTTATCCACTGATCGGAGAAAATGTAGTACCGTTTGGACTTGCAGTAATTTTTATAGATGTTGATCATTTGGAAGCGTATTTTCGCGATACAAAATCATTAGACCTGCGAGGTGTTTTTGCATACAGCAAACTGCTTGAGATAAATCTGGATAAAAGGTTTCTCGTTTACAATATGTTTCATACGGTTGAATTTTTTGCCCTCATTTTTGCTCTGTCGGCATTCTTTCCAAAGCTGTTTTATGTATTTGCGGGGATGGTATTTCATATCACATTTGATATATTCCATCTGATACGACTGGGTAAGCCTTTTGCCCGTGCTTTTTCTATTATTGAATATATCTATCGCAGCAGAAACGGCAATTACCTCACCTCTATAAAAGAACTCCTGCCAATTGAAAACCTCAATACTTCTTGCATTACCAACCTTAACACCTGGCTCAGAAGGTGGGGATTGGAGAAATACAGGTCCGCATAGCATGACAATAGGATAGTTGTCAGTTGACTGTTGTCAGTAGCACGTGGTTGCACTCTGATTTGCAACTCACAACTGATCATTGACGACTGACATCAGCAACAGGATAAAATAATTTGCACTATGAATCGACAAAAGAAAAGTATTAACGACACGGATTTAAATCTTCAACAGAAACCGTTGGAAACGTTGAAGGCGTAAGCCCACCGGTTATGGTGTTTTCAAGCAGGCCGCACTCATCTACATAAGTGCCTTCATAGTAGAAAGCAGTTGCTTCAGTAGTTGTGATAGTCCTGGTATTGCCATACATCAACTCAACATACCCCCAGCCGGGATCAACGCCTGTGTGCTTCTCACCCGGATCAAGAATGGCGCTGCGCCAGCCGGTTTGGTCGGCATCGTATGAATCAATCGTATACCATAAAACTTTAACCGTTTTTGAACCATTGTTTTTAAAGGTAATATCAGCATAGCATGATTCAAGACCTGTGCCTGCCGCAATATTGTTTTCCGGTGTCCCGGCCTTTACAGCAATATCATCCATGGCATAACAGGCAGCGTTGACCGAGCCTGGTGTAGCAGTTACCGGACCGTGCATGGTTGACGTACCGTTTGTATCTATATCCTCCAGCATGTAATAATATGTTTTGCCACTTTCAATTGTATTGTCAGTGAAAGCATATGATGCCCCTTGCTCGGGTGATCCTTCGGGCGGCAATAATGAATTATTAAGCTGCAGGTAATCTTCATGTTCTGTTTCCGAGCGATACAGGTTGAATCCGGCGTTGTCGATTTCTGAAGTTGTAGTCCACTCTATAATAACCTTGTCTTCAAATGGTGTTGCAGTAAAAGCAGCAAGTTCAATAAGTGTAGGACATATCTCATAGTCTTCTACTTCACCATACTTGGCGCTGCCTTTGTATGAACACAGGTTTTCATTCCAGTCAAGACGGAAACGGGCCCATTTGCAGCCAGCTGACATACTTTTTGGTATTGTAAACTCTATGATATATTCACCCGGCGCTGTACATCGATAGCCGCAAAAGATGTTATCTCCTTGATCTTTCCAATCTTTGTCGCCCTTCCAGTCAATCCAGCCATGCAGGTAACAATCGTCAGTCGGCAGGCCGTTCACTGTTATCTTAACAG
Source organism: Thermodesulfobacteriota bacterium (assembly GCA_028278025.1). GTDB lineage: Bacteria > Desulfobacterota > WTBG01 > CAIYCZ01 > CAIRTM01 > JANQFE01. Next base: position 1,789 of record JANQFE010000121.1, read on the forward strand.
CACCGTACTGACCGGCAGCAAAGGGCATGCTATAGGGCCCCCCGGATTTCGTGCTGGAACCAAGAAACTCCACCCCGTCGTCATAGTAATCATCTTCAGTGTGGTTGTCAGATAACTGCTGGTGGGCTTCATGCTCAGTATCGACCCCATTACCGAGCCAGACTTGGTTGGTTATTTCATGATAGGGACCATCGTTATACAACAGTGAAGGAAAGTCAGGATCAGGAGCGTCACCGAAATCCATTGTTCTGGTGTAAAGAATCAATGTTCCGTTGTTACCGGCAATATAAATTCTGTCGTCTGAAGGCCCCCAGATGGCATTCAGGTTTTCTGAGGTTGGGCGCTCAATTGCAGACCATGCATTGCCATCATAGTTCAGTACAGTGCCATTATCACCGACAGCATACACATTGTCAGCAGCAAATCCCCATAGTGCGTTAAGGTCATTTTCAGTTGTACTGCTCATTTGAGTCCAGGAATTGCCGTCATAGTGCAGTATGGTACCTGACGTGCCGACGGCAAAAACATCATTTGCCGAACTTCCCCAGACGCTGTAAAGATCAGCGTCAACTCCGGTTTCAATCAGGGTCCAGTTATTACCATCATAGTGCATGATGTTGGTATAATCATAAGCAGCATATTCAATGCATTCCTCGCGGCAAATACGTTTGCGAGCAGCACATCTACGCTCAGCAGCAACACAGACCTCTTCAAGCGCGGTACCCACAGTATACACATCACTAGGGCTGGAGCCCCAGATGTCATAGAGGGTTGAATTCTCGGTATACTGCCGGGGATTATCAGGTTCAAAATGATTGCGTTCATTATAGCGAATCAGCGGACCGATCCACTTTTGTTTGCTCACTGCAAAATTTCTCTCACCAACGACATAGTAATCTTTTTTTGAAGTACCCCAGACGCCCCGCAGTTCGTTTATCCAGGCACGGTATGCATTTGGCGGTTTGGTGAGCACCTTCCAGGTTTTTTTATTATTATGTTGCAGTATGTGTCCGCGGTTAATGCCGTAATAGCCCCATCCGCCGACTATAAAGACATTTTTTGATGTGCTTCCCCAGACAGCATGAATATCTGCTGTAGCAGCATCCGGTAAAAATTCTTCCTGATCTGACCATCGCATACCGTTATACAAAAGTACCGTGGTATCATAACCCCCGACTGCATAAATGTCTGTTGCCGAACTGCCCCAGAGGCCCCTCAAATCAGAATCGGTAGCAACACTCAGATTTATCCACTCAAGTGCAAAGGTGAAGCCAGGCATGGTTACAGACAATATTAGGAACAAATAAATATATTTTATTTTTTTCATAAGTTTAAAAAAATTATAAAGGTATGTTAATTATTTAAAATAGTTTCCCGGACGTTCCGTATGACATCATAAAAATAGTAATCGTCAGGGCTATAATAAGTATCGGACCTAAAGTTATGCCAAGTTAACAAATATCGAAACAGACCTATATACAAATGTATCGTTACAAAACAAATTTTGCAAGGAAAAATATATTTTACTAGTAAATGAAATAATGTATATGGTATCAAATCAGATGTTTTAAAAATATAGCATTAGAGGTTACTTGTTATGAACGTATGTTATAAATGTAAGAATAAGGTTGATGTGACTGAAAAAATCGGTAGGACTGAAACATGCCCTGTCTGTGATGTCGACCTGCATTGCTGCCTCAACTGCAGGTTTCATGATCCGGGTGCGTACAATGAGTGCTGCGAGGCCCAGGCTGAACGGGTTCTGGATAAAGACCGGTCAAATTTTTGTGATTATTTTTCATTCAAAGATACTGATACAGATGAACTAACAGCAGATGTATCCGGCAAAAAGCCCGAAAATCCCCTTGATGAACTTTTTAAAAAGTAAGAGTACCATTAGTGTCTATAATGCAAACACGAGTTGAAAAATTTACAAGCCTGCAGATGTTGAGCAAACAGGCTGCAGAATATATCAGCAAAATTATTACTCAGGAAATTAATAAAAAAGGCTGGTGTACCGTGGTGCTCTCGGGAGGTAAAACACCACAGCTGACTTATGAATATTTATCAAGGCCTGAATATGCTGGAAATATTTTGTGGGAGCATGTCCATCTTTTCTGGGGTGATGAACGTTGTGTGCCGCCTGAAGATCCGTTAAGTAACTTCAACATGGTTAACACTGCCTTATTATCAAAAACAACTATTCCATCCGATAACATATATCCTGTGCAGGCGAAACCTGAAGCGGCCGAGCAGGCCGCCCGTGCATATGAAGAGGAAATAAAAGATTTTTTTCTGGTACGGGGAGGAGAAGATCTTCCCTGTTTTGACCTCATGCTGCTAGGCATGGGCACTGACGGTCATACGGCATCCTTGTTTCCCGGAGACAGCATTCTGGATGAAAAACAAAGGCTGGTATGTGCAGTGTGCGCACCGGATACAATAGAGCCGCAAAGGCGCATCACGCTGACTCTGCCGGCAATTAATAATACCGGGCGGGTGCTTTTCCTGGTATCCGGCAGGGAAAAGAAAGGAGTTGTTGAAAAGATTTTAGATAACCGTAAAAAGGCTGCCCGGTTCTATCCGGCCGCACGAGTTGTGCCCCGTGAAAATCTTGTGTGGTTTATCAATGAAAGTAATGAGTGATGAGTAATGAGTGATGAGTGATGAGCAATGAGTGCCGAGGGACAAGAAACTGTCAGTAGTCAGTTGCTTTTTTCTACAACGGACAATTGTCTGCGAACAACAAACGTTTTCTATAGTAACAGGCAATACGCAACCAGAAACTAGAAAAACAGATCAGTGTTTGATTTTTGAATAATAAGTATTGTAGTCGAAATCGGGACTGTTATCTGAGGTATGGCAGGTAAGGCCGGCTGCTTGTGAGATGATTTTAAAAGTAATGTTCTGGGTCTCAACATGTTCTCCGCCGGCACCGTGGCACATCCCGCACTGCACATTTTTCATTTCAGGTGTTTCCGCAGGAGTTATAACCCCCCCGGTATAACCGTATTCGGTGATATGACAGATAATACATTCCTTATTGAAATCCTGGTTAATTTTCCCGTTACAACGCTATAGTCCAGGGTTACCTTACCAAACCGCCTTTCTTTAACCTGTTTAGATAAGCATTTTAGAATGATCAAATGCATAATACCTTCTTCTTACATACTGTATTAGAGGTCTATGATTATAAAATAAGAATTAAAACCATACAATTGGGCGATTGGCATAGGACAAATAAAATCATACACTAGTACACAAAAATAGGTAGATAATTGATTGAGTACAGGAATGCGTTACCTGTGCAGTTACAAAACAGTTAAAGGGAATAACATTTTTTTACTAATTCCTAATACAGAAACTACATACTTAATACGTCCATTATAGCAAGAGGTGCAAAAATGAATATGAGATGTATCACAATGTTAATACTTGCAGCTGCCTTTTTCATGTGGGGTTTTTGTTATTCTGCCGATGCTCAGGCGGATACCCTGTATACCCACTTGTCCGGTTCTGTCAGCGGAATTTGCTATGATGATCGCAACGAAAACAAGCAAAAGGACGATGACGAAACAGGCATAGCAGGGGTAACACTATCTCTTAAAAGATTTCTCCTATCACCGGTGATTAGGCAGTTTGAAACGGAAACTACTGAGACAGATGAAAGCGGATTTTACGTTTTTTCTGATCTGGCAAGAGGGATTTATATAATCGAAGAGGCTGACCCTGAAGAGTACATCAGTACAACATCTAATAGGATTCTATTCTATCTCGGCAGTTTGCAAAAAAACAGAGTGATAGATTTTGGCGATTTCTGGACCGGAATTCCCGTACAGCCGGTTCCGGCAGTAAGCATATCGGCTGATCCACAAAGTATTGTGGCCGGGGAATCTTCAGTCCTGACCTGGATTTCCGAAAATGCTGTAATTGTCAGTATCGACCAGGGCATAGGGGAGGTTGAAACAGAAGGCAGCCAGGAGGTTTTTCCGGAAGAGACGACAACCTATACTATTACGGCAGAAGGTGAACATGATATTGCCCAGGATAGTGTGACAGTAACGGTTATCCAGCCACTGCCCCCTCCGGCTGCAGAACCAACCGTAACAATTACCGCTGATCCACTGGCAGCTGAATCCGGGCAAAGCATTCGGCTCACATGGGAATCCAGTAATGCCAAAAGCGCCGGCATCAAAAAAATTATAAACAATAAAAGTGAAAGTATTGGGCCTGTGCCGTTAAGCGGTTCTCTGGCTGATCAAGTATTTCAAACAACTGCGTACATCATAACGGTGATAGGTGATGGCGGTACAGCTACAGCTAACGTTACCGTAGAGGTAGAGACATCTTCAAAAGGAGGAGGTGGTTCTTCCGGGGGAAGTGACTCCGGTGATGATGGGCAAAATGATGACGATGATGACGACAACGACGATGATGATATAGTATTGATTGGTTTAATATCTTTTAGTGCAATCGGTCTGAACGGTAATGTAATTATTAAGTGGCAAACCGAATCCGAGATAGATACTGCCGGTTTTAATATTTACCGTGCAGACGAAGAACAGGGTGAATTTATTCAGATTAATGAGGCGTTGATTGCTGCGCAGGGTTCACCTGCTGAAGGGGCGCAGTATGAGTTTATTGATGCTGCTGTAGAGAACAGACAGACGTACTATTATATGCTGGAGGATGTTGATGTGTATGGTGTGTCAACTATGCATGGGCCGGTGAGTGCGACACCAAGTTTGATATATGGAGAATAAAAGCAACCGGTTAAGAGGACGAAAGGCAAAGAGGCAAGGCTGGAAAAGGCTTGGCCTTTTTTTATGTTTTATCCGGATACTGCTTTTTGAAATGATGCAAAATATCACATACATCAAAAAAGGCATCTATCATGTGAGGATCAAATTTTTTACCGGCCTGATGTTTCATAAAAGTAATAATCTCGGACTTATCCCAGACTTCCTTATAACAGCGTTGTGAAGCAAGGGCATCATACACATCAGCAATTGCTACAATCCTGCTGAAGGGATGGATGTCTTCCTGCTGCTTTTTAGTTTTTGTGGGCCTAACAACATTGTCTTCAAAAGCAATCTGGCCGGGGTAACCACTGCCGTCCCAGTGTTCATGATGCTCAAGCGCTATATAATAAGCTGCTTTGTCAAAATCAGACTGTTGTTCAAGAAAGAGTTTTGCACCCCAAAGGGTATGCTGCTTCATGATTTTAAACTCTTCCGTGTCAAGCTGAGCAGGTTTTTTAAGGATTATGTCTGAAATTGCCACTTTGCCGACATCATGCAGCATAGCCGCCATTCTGAGGACATCCTTGGCTTTTTCAATTTCCTTGCTTGACAGCCCGCGTTTAATAGCCCAGGCTTCATATATAGTAACTGCATAGGAGCCGACCCGGTTTACATGAGATCCGGTTTCGTGAGGATCCCGCATTTCAGCCATGCGTATGCTTCTTAGAATAGTTGTACGGGTCAACTGGGCCCTCTCAAGTGCAATTGCTGCTGAATTTGCAAAATGCATAATATAGGGTTCGTAATCCTTTGCAAAAGGTATTGTGTGGCAGTTATTATCCTGTGCGTTAATAAGCTGCAAAACTCCGATAATCTCGTTTTGGGGGGTTTTTAAAGGAAATGCAAGAATTGATCCGGTCCTGTAATGAGTAAGCTCATCATAGGTATAATCAAAAGAGTAGGGTACCGTATCCGGAAGTTTATAAACATCGGCAATATTGACCGTTTCACCTGTGCGGGCAATGTATCCTGCGATTGAACTGTTGCTTACGGGAATTGAAAAATTTGAATAGATAAGCTTTCTATTGGCAGGAAGCTTTTTTTGCAAAGTATCATTTTGTGCATATCTGAAGAGCAGACCGTTGTCGGTTTTCGTGTACAACGAGCCTGCATCTGCCTTAACAAGTCGTCTTGACTCGGTAAGTATTTTTTCCATAAGTACGTCAATATCGTGAACCTGGGTAATTTCAAGTCCGAGGTCTATAAAATCAGAGAGAATTTTTTGTATTGCCGTCATATGTATTGTGGAAAGATTCAGTTTTTTTATATTAGATATTTTACGGAGGGGTCCTGAAGTAAGGGGAAGATTGTATTAAATCATTATGCCTTCCCAGACACCTGTTTGTTGGCATAATGATTTATTATTAAACAATTGTACTTTAATTACCGGGGTTGTTTCTGAATCGCAGGCTGTATCATTTACCCTCCTTTTCACATTTTACTATATGCCGGTACGCTGTATGAGTCAAGGCAATTTATAGAATCCTGTAATAATTATTTAAGTGATGTTATACAAAAACAAGAGCCTGCTTAATGACTTAAGTCATATATAAAAGTCACAAGAGGCACTAAATTAAATTAAAAGATAAATATATATTCTAAATATAAAAATATATCATATATACTATATTAAAAAAAATGACTAAGGTCATAAAATTATTGACATGGGAAATCTTTTATACTACTTTTAAATAAGCAATCATTGCTCACGATAAATCATTCAGTGCAAGGAAAAAAATATGACTACAAAAACTGATTTGCAGGCTTTTCTGGGCGAGAATGCTATTTGTGATGATTCTGTGATCCTGGAAAAGTATTCACAGGATCAGAGCTTTGTACAACCACGCAGACCGGAAGTCGTAGCTTTTGCACGATCAGTTGAAGATGTGCAGGAGGTGGTCAGATACGGCAACAAAACAAATACGCCAATTGTTCCATTCAGCTCAGGTCTTAACCTACACGGCGCAGCAGTACCAAAAGAGGGAGGCATCGTCCTTGATTTATCTCAAATGAACAAAATTCTGGAAATTGATAAAAACAACTGGCATTGCGTTATTGAGCCCGGGGTAACTGCCGCCCAACTACAAGATGAGCTTAACAAACAGCAGTTACGTGCTATGCTCCCTTACGGTATTCATCCAAAACGGTCTGCTTTAACAGGATACCTCGAGCGGGATCCGACTGTTGCGGCCGCAAGTTTTGAATACGGCAATGAGATTATAATGGATACCGAACTTGTACTGCCAAATGGTGATCTGTTCAAAACGGGACTCTGGTCTGCGGGTACGAAACCGGGTTCGCCTATGGGGCCGGTTCGCGCTATGCTTAACAGGCTGTGGACCGGTGCCCAGGGAACCTTAGGCATTGTAACCAAAATGAATATAAAGGTTGAACACCTTCCTCGCAAACGTAAAATCTTTCTTCTCCAGTTCGACTCCTTTCCGGAAACAATGGAGCCGCTCAAGATGATTCAGCGTAAGGAGATCGGCCTTGAATGTTTTCTTATAAATAACTTTAATCTTGCTGCCATGTTGTGCAAGGACTGGCATGTACCCGATACATTTCCAGCACAGATGATAGAATCAAAGGAGTTTGAGACGCTCAGGGAAAAAGTACCCGAGTGGCTGCTTGTTTTATGTCTCAACGGTGGGCCCAGAATGCCTGAAGGGAAGATTGCCTATGAGGAAGAAGCCCTCCAGGAAATCTGTTCAATGCAGCATCTGCACATGTATGACAACAGGCAACTTGAAGAAACGTTTTTGAATGAAATGCTGAGACCCTGGAGTATTTTGAAGAAGTTCTGCTATAGAGGCTCGATTCATGACGTGTCGTTTAAGACTACCCTGAAGCGATTTCCGGAATTTCAGAGGGTCGTAATGGAGGTAATCAATGAATATAATTATCCGTTGAGGGATATCGGCGTATTCATACTGCCGATTGAACGTGGACGGGCCTATCATTGTCAGGCTGACTTTCACTGTAATGTAAAGAACAAAAATGAGTTTGAGCTGATTCATAGTCTTTGGCTCGAAGTAAGTGAGCGGCTTATTGATGACGGTGCATTTTTTGACAGGCCATATGGGGCTTGGGCTGATATGGTTTTCAATCGTGCCGGAACCTATACCCAGAAACTTAAAGAATTAAAAAGGGAGCTTGACCCTAACAATATACTGAATCCGGGTCATTTGTGCTTTTAGGAATTGACTACAATAAGCTAATGTGGCCAACGCATGAAACACAATTTTAAGTGTCCATAAGTGCTAGTACATGAGGACAATTAAAATTGGGCGTAAGCTGGGCACGCACCTGCTTGATTGCTGCGGGCAACATGCTCGCTGGAACGACTATTAGTATAGTTCAGGCTGAGGCTCGCACTGCCCTTGCTGCCCAAACAGGTGCGAGCCCAACCTCCGACTCCACAGTTTTAATTGTCGGTTAGTACTAGAAAAAAGAAACATAAAAAGCAAAGGTAAGAAGAATGGCATATTACGATAAGAAGCCAGAGAAAAAGTTTTTTGAAAAAGAGTTGGCAGACTACCGGGATTCAGTGTGGGGATGTGCCCGTTGTAACTGGTGTCAGAACCACTGGGGATGGAATGTAAAAAGCGCCGAGTATTCTGAGGTTTGTCCTGCTTTTCATGAATATAGAATATTCCCCTATTCCGGTATGGGTAAAATGCATATCGCCCGTGCACTGCTTGAAGGCGATTTTGACTATGATGATGCCCCTGAATTAAAAAAGTTTATTTATACCTGTACTACCTGTGGTGCATGTGAGATGAACTGTCAGCGGCTGCAGGACAAGGAGCCGCTCCAGGTAAATGAAACCCTCAGGGCCCAGCTTGTAAAAGATGGTATCGGGCCTATGTCAGAACATAAGAATCTTATAAAAAGTGTAAAAAATTATGATAATCCCTGGATGCAGCCCCGCACCCAGCGTGACCGCTGGGCCAAGAAGATTGCTATTAAGGATATCAATAAAGAGAAAGCGCAAACATTGTTTTTTGTCGGCTGTACATCGGCATTTGATAATACCCAGTGGCACGTGGCTCAAAATACTGCCAGGATTCTGATACACGCCGGCGTTGATCTCGGTATCCTGGGAAAGAGTGAAATATGTTGCGGCAGTCCGGTTGCCCGTATCGGAGACCGCGAGACATTTGTTTCCTTAGCAAAGCGCAATGTTGAACAACTCAACAATACAGGGGTAAAGGAAATCGTTACATTCTGTCCGGGATGCTACCGGGCAATCAATCATGATTATACTGAAATTCCCGGCTTGGAATCTCTCAACCCAAAAGTATACCACACCGCCGAATACCTGTATAAGCTTGTTAAGGGAAAAAAACTTTCATTCAATAAAGAAATAAAAATGAGAGTTACCTGGCATGACCCCTGCCATTTGGGCAGGCATTGCGGAATTTATGAAGAACCGCGTGCTATACTGAAGGCAATACCTGGTGTGGAACTGGTGGAGATGGAACGTATAATGGATCAATCATGGTGCTGCGGCGGCGGTGGGGGTGCCCGGACAGCTTTTATGGATTTTGCACAAAAAACAGCTGCCAAACGAATAGAAGAGGCCAAGAAAACAGGGGCTGATGCTATTGTTACGGCATGCCCTTTTTGTGAACAGAACATCGGTGACGCCCTAAGTAACATGGATGACGGTATGCAGCTGTATGACTTAACGGATATGCTGATGCGTGCGCTGGAGATGTAGGAAAAACTGAAGAACGACAGTGCACCACATTCCATGATCTTTAAACTTTTCGTTATCTAACAATTATTTATACAGGAAAAACCATGACAGATAAAAAACAGAAAGTAATCCAGAAAAAACTGCCCCGTGAAGTTTTTAATGCGTTAAAGAACATTGTCGGAGAGCAGTGGATATATGAAGATCGAACGGTTGTAGAAACCTACAGCAAACTTTCTATTGAAGGCGGCAGCTTTATTAAGAAACATGACAAAGACCCTCATGTTTTGCCGGCCTGTGTGGTGCTGCCCTCATCCACAAAAGAGATACAGGCAATTGTCAGAATATGTAACCGCTATCATGTTCCTTTTATACCTTTTACAAACGGGCAGGTGTTTTGCAACCCTACAACCCTCGATCCGACACTTATTATCCATTTTTCGCGCATGAATAAGATTATTCGTATTGATACTCAGAACATGTGTGCCACTCTTGAACCCTACGTCGATTATGCCCAGCTTCAAGCAGAGGCTATGAAACGGGGACTATGGAATGGGGGGACACCGCTGGCCACAACCGTGTGCAAGCTCTCCTCGCAGTTTGCATTTGCAGGGCTATGGCAAACGGATCTGAAATACGGGCTTTTAAACCGCAATATTATCAGTGTCAAGATGGTACTGCCTGACGGTGAAATACTTACTACCGGTTCACGATGTATACCAAAGGCCGGTGATTTCTGGGAATATGGACCTGGACCTGATCTGATGGGTTTGCAAAGATCGGGTCTTGGGACCAACGGTATAGTAACCGAGGTTACGGTAAAACTGCATTCCTGGGTAGGTGAAGAAACCTTTCCGGAAATTCCTGCCGGCCGACCCAGCCTTGCACATGTACATGACGCTAAGTATGACAATCCTCCTGCACCACTTAAGAATCATAAGCTTGTATGGATTGAATTTGAAAATTTTGAAACACAGCTGAAAGCTATGCGTGAAATTGCGCATTCCGGTATTGCCATAGGGCTCAATGCAACCGGGGTCTATTCAGCTTTTTACTGTTCGCAGACACAGGATCTTACCGTCAAGCGCTGCAAAGAGCACTTCTTTCCTGACTGGAATTGTTATGTAATATTGGCAAATACGACATCAGACCAGCAGATTTGTTATGAAGAAAAAGTTCTGCAGCAGATAATTGATGAGGCGGGCGGCAAATGTATCAATGAAGACTACAAGCCTGAGGTTTATGAAGCATTAAAGCCCTGGAACTATGACTGCATCCGCCATTGTAACGGCTACCGTATGAACAGAAAGTTTTATGCTAATGCCTGGCTGCCGGTAGGACCGCTTGAGGATGCGATGGTTACCTCACGGGAATGGAAGAAAGCACTGGATACGTTCGGCGAGCTGGATGTTACCGACAGGGGCGGTGCAGATGATACACCTTTTGTGTATGCTTTGCAGAGAGGCCACTTTTGCCTGTTTGAAACCGACAACTATCCTGATCCGGTTCTACCGGATGAAATCCGCAGGGCCCAGGCTTTCGGTATTTATGGTGCCGGTGTGGTAACGAAACATAATCTGGGCCCGCAGCTTATGGCTTTTGTCAATGTAGAGCCGTTTACGACCATGTTCCCGGAGGCGGGGCCTAATGTGCATCTTTTTATGCGCAAGATCAGGAAAGTATTTGACCCCAACAGTGTAGCTGCTCCCGGTCGACAGGTTTTTACCGAAGAAGAATGGCAGCAGTTCCCTCAGGAGATAAAGAATGTTGTTAATAAAATGAAGGTGATGAATGACCTTCAACCGGTTGAGTGAAACAGGGAATGGTGGGCTGGTTGAAAAACGCAACTGACGAAAAACAACGGACTACTGGCAGTAACGCATAACTCAGCTCGTTACTGTTGAGGGCGCTTGTTGTCAGGAAAATAAATGGGCAACAGTACTATTCCTATCCAACCACTTTTGTTATATTTTTTTAATTCCTCCCCTGAGTTTTTTTAGAAATAACCCCAAAAAAAGAAAAAATTAGCCCCTTTGGGGTATTGTAATATACTTTTGTTTGTATTACGCTGCCACAGAGAGATTTCGTGTGCATACTGAGAAACAGTAATAAAAAAGGCTGACAGGCACCGGCGCCAACCAACCCCTGTCAGCCACAAGAACCGGCCCTTCCTGCACATAAGACCTGTAGCCTTTTGTGCGTTTAGGGTCCGGCCTTATATGTATAAACTATAGCATCTCAGCAGTAAAAAACAAGGAAACAGAAAAAAACATATAAAAAAAACCCTACATAAAAAGGAGCAATAGCAATGAGCCTTAATCGATACAGTATGCTTATTATTAGCGCTTTTATGTTTCTGGTGCAGCTTGGCAGTCCTTTGCAGTCGTTTAGTCAGAGCAGTCCGGAAGAAGACGGCCTGAGCTGGCTTCTGGTGCAGCAGAACCCTGACAACGGGACCTGGGGTCAGGACTCGGTGCGGGAAACAGCAGCGGTTGTTGAGTTGCTGCAGGAACTGGAGCAAACCGGTCCTGCGTATACCGACGGTATTGCCTATCTTGAAGGTGTAGCACCAGAAGTTATTGATTACCGCTCACGAAAAATAAGCGCCCTTGCCAAGGCCGGTATTAATCTTTCAACGGATGTTGACGGGCTTATATCTTTGCAAAACAGTGACGGTGGGTTCGGATTCAAAGAAGGCTACCCCAGCAGCATCATCGATTCAGTGCTGGCAGCACGTGCCCTGGCACAGACCGCATTTGATGATCATGAGGTCATCGGCAGGCTGCTTTACTATGTGACCGATAACCAGGACCCCGACAACGGCAGTTTTGCCTTTACCCCGGGCGGGCAGGGCAGCATAGATGTTACGGCTTTAGCAGTCATGGCTTTGTCTGATTATCTGGCACGTTACAGCGGCCTTGCTGCCTATATACAAAATGCTCTTTCCGCTCTTACGGCTCAACAGCTGCCCGATGGTGGTTTTGGTGAGGACGCAAGCACGGTCCTGCAGACCGCCCTGGCGGTCAGAGCCCTTGTGGCAGCCGGGGCCAGCAGCACTACGGTTCTGCAGGCCCGGCAGTATCTCGTCTCAGCCCAGCAGCCTGAGGGCTCATGGGACAATGATACCTATGTAACAGCACAGGCCCTGCGGGCACTGCATGCTTCAGCAGGGGTCGATAAAGCCAATCTGCAGATACAGGGATCATCCCTGACCATAACACCCCCGCATCCTGTCGGGGGTCAAACAGTAACAATCAGCTGCACGGTTGAAAATAACGGAATACAAACAGCCGAAAACACATCCGGAGAAGTCGCGGTTGCTTTTTACCGGGGAATCCATCCGGATGGACAGGAGATCGGCAGGACGGTTGTTGCAGGTATTGAACCGGCCGGCAGCACTGTGGTACAGATAACCTGGGTGCTTGACGGTATAATCGGCGGTGAAGACATCTACGTTGTAGCGGACCCTGAAGATGAGATAGAGGAGGCCCGCGAGGAGGATAATACGACCTTTTATTCATTTACCGCAAGCAGTGAACCGGACCTGTCTTTGTCGGCAGTAGACATCGGCTTTGATAACATGGCCCCCCTTGACGGCGAGACCTTTACCATGACGGCTGTTATCAGGAATCTTGGCGAAACAGATGCGGGGTTGGTAAGTGTTGATGTGTATGCGGGTGATCCGGCAGCAGGCGCAGAACACTTGGGGGGACTGATCCTGAATGAAATAGCGGGCGGCAGCTATGGGACCGCAACCTTTGATACTGCCCTCAGTGAAGGAACCTATGAGCTGTACGTGGCGGTTGATTATGAAAACAGCATTGATGAGTCAAATGAGAATAATAATATATCCTTAAAGTCTATCACGGTGCGCCCGGTTGAGTATGAAGGTATTGACCTGTCGGTTTCTGCCGGCAGCATCAGTTTTGCTCCGCTTTATCCCACAGAAAGCGATCTGCTCACGATTAGTGCTGTAGTTCATAACAGCGGTGACCGGGACGCCCATGACGTTATTGTCAAGATTTATGACGGGGAGCCCCCGGGCGGAACCCTGTTGGCAGAAGACATTTTTGATACCGTCATGAGCGGGCATGAGGCGGCCGTCAACGCGGCCGGTACGCTGACGGCCGGTGCGCATGAGATCGTTGTTGTGGTCGACCCCGATGATGCAATACCGGAAATCAGCACAATAAATAATACCGCCCGCAAGACAATCACCGTCCTGTCGGATGTGGAAGTGATTGATCTTGCAGCCCATGCGATACAGTTTACTCCGCAAGACCCAGAAGAAGGAGATGTCGTAGATATCCGGTACGGTGTTATTAATGAAAGTTCAATAACGGTAGAGCATAGTAAACTGAGAATCTATGAGGGTGATCCTGCTGCGGGCGGAACCCTTATGGTACCCGAAATCACCATCCCGCAGCTCGGCCCCGGTAACAGCGGCTGGATTACCATAGAGCGTGACACAACCGCTTGGGGCGGTAGACATGATATCCATGTTATTGTTGATCCACATGATGACATCCAGGAGCAGGATGAGGCTAACAACCGGGCCACTGCTGCACTTGTCGTTACAACTCAGCACACTATCGACCTTAAAGTTACAGCAGCCTCTATTACCACTATTCCGCCAGGGCCTGCAGCCGGGGATATGGTTACTCTGGAATGTATGGTTGAGAATACAGGCTCTGAAGCAATCCCGACAGCAGAGCTGGCCTTTTATGATGACGGCCTGCTTATCGACACGGCAGCACTAACCGATATCCCGGCCTACGGTTCCACAACGGTCCAGGTTACCTGGGACACAGCCGGCCTGGCAGGAAACCGTACCATTTCCGTTGCAGTCGACCCGTCAAATGGAATTGATGAAATAAACGAATTTAATAACACTGCTGAAAAGCTGATACTGCTTGGCGCTTGTGATTTATCAGTAAGTGCAGAAAACATCAGCTTCAGTCCTGAGGCACCCCTTGCCGGGGACAGTGTCCGGATACAGAGTGCCGTGCATAATCATGGTTCACGTGCATCCGAGGGCTTTACGGTGATTTTTTATAACGGTGGTACGGATAATGAAAGTCTGATCCAGACCGTCCCGGTTGCCGGAATTGCTGCGGGCGGATCGGATAATGCGACAATTTTCTGGCAGGCCCCGGCCTCGGATGCATCATACCGGATATATGTCAAGGTCGATCCGGCACACGAGATCACTGAGGAGGATGAAAGTAACAACCTGGCCCAGCGGGTGATTTCAGTCAGTACCCAGGCAGACCTTGAAGTGCGGCAAACCGACATGGGGGTTACACCCTTGTCTGCCACCCTTGCAGATGAGGTAACGGTCAGGGCAATTATAAGAAACCGGGGCGGCACGGATACCGCTGATGTTGAAGTATCCTTCTATGATAATGACCCTGATAATGAAAGCACAAGGATCGGTGATCCGGAGATAATCACAATGATCTCCGGGGGAGCAGCACAAACGGTTGAAAAGAGCTTTTTCCTCACTGCAGGTGACCATACGATATATGTTGTAGCAGACCCTGGCGGCACCATCCCTGAATCGGATGAATCCAATAACAGGGCTTCAATCTCGCTCAGTGTCGAGGCACTGCAGGACCTGGAAGTACGGTCTCAGGATATGGAAATAGGGCCAGCTGAACCCGAGGTCGGTGATAACCTGACCATTACCGCTGCTGTCAGAAATCTGGGTCAGGGGCAGTATAGTGATGTTTTAGTACAGTTTTATGACGGAAGTCCGGATAGCGGAGGGGAGCAGATCGGAACCGATCAGATGATCTCGCTTTCAGCAGGAGAAACAGTTGCGGTTTCAGCCGTGTATCCTGATGTGTCGGGCGGATCTCATGAAATATGGGTGATAGTAGACCCCGATAACGAAACCGATGATGAAAATAGAGGAAATAACCGGGCCGACAAACAGGTTATTATCTATACACAGGAACCTGATGTAGCCGTCGGTCAGGGACAGCTCAGCTACAGCCCGCTGAGTCCGCGGGCCGGCGAGACAATAAATCTGACTGCTCGAGTAACAAATCACGGTGAGACTCCGGCAGACAGTGTAGTGGTAAGGTTCTATGCGGGTGATCCGCGCGGGTCCGGATATCTCATAGCGGAAGGAAACATCGGCACAATCGCAGACCGCAGTACCGCGGATGCCGCAGCCGAAGTTGTGCTGCAACCCGGCAGCCACGAAATCTTTGTTGAGGTTGACCCCTATGATACAATTACGGAATCAAACGAGAACAACAACCTGTCCATGACCGTCCTGGTTACAGGCGGCCTTGAAGGGTTCTATGACGACTGCGGCAATCCTGCTGAGGACACACACCGTGTGCAGGGCACGGATACCGTAATTACAGGTATTGATCCGGCCAATCAGCCTGCTGCCGTCACGGCCAGCACCCACCCCATATCAGTGCAATATACCTATACCGGCCTGGCTCCGAACGCCCCCTATCAGGTTGTGGTTAACTATCTCCAGGAACAGGGCGGGCAGCGGGTGCAGAGCCTTTCAGCCGACAACCAGAGCCTGCACGGCCCCATGACCCTGCCTGAGAATCTGGCAGAATACATCAGTTTTGATCTGCCCCGGGAAATCTACCTGCATGATGGAGCGGTGACCCTTAGTTTCGATAATGAATCCGAACAGGACGTGCTGGTGGGTGAGATATTCATTGTACAAAAATCAGGCAGACGCCAGGAAGCTGTACGGAAGGGTGTTGACTGGCTGATTTCACATCAAAGTGATGTAGGTAGTTGGCCCCCATACAATACAATAAAGAATCTTGCTCCGGCAGTCAGGGCATTTTCCAAATGCGGGCCAGCTCAGTATCAGGAAGATTATGACCTCATTTTAGCAAGGCTTAAAGGTCTCCAGGCAACTAATAACAGCTGGGGAGGAATCGGCCCCACCAGTGAGACAATCCTGGCCTTGGTAGAGGCCGGTGTACCGGCAAGCGACCCGGCGATTCAAAATGCGGTTAACTGGTTAATGGACCAGCAAGAAAACGGCAGCTGGGGCAACGCGAAGGCAAACGGTTTAGTCATCACCAGTCTCATCCGGGCCGGCATTGACCCTTCCCACAGCGCAATACAGGACGGAGCTCAAACGCTGATCGATACACAGATAAATAATCAGTACTGGTCAAATGAAGAGGGTGGAAGTGTTATCTCTGTTTGGATCGGTCCCTACCCGGTAATAGCATTGTCTTTGGCCCTTTCACCTGATCATCCAACAGTGATAAATGCCAGGAACTACTACCGGCAGAAAACCTTAAGTGGCACTTACCGCTATCACCCCATGATTTTACATAACTGCCTGGAAATACTGCGGCATAGCGGAGGTTCTGAAACAGATATTATAGACATGGTAGACTTTCTCGTAGACAGTCAAAGCGACTGGACGGATGGGGGCTGGGCAAATTCGAGCCAAAACATTAAACCGTTAAGCGACCCCTTTGCAACAGGACGGGTACTCTTAAGTCTTTGCAGAGCACGAGATGAATACAGCATTCCGGCAACCATTGATGTAGATACAGCTATCCAGGATGGGTTGGAATATCTTGTTAATACATCAAAGAAGAACGAGTCGCGGGATATTTTTACTCCTTATAATAGTACCGAAGTCACGGCAAAAACAGCTGTTACCTTACATTACAGTGGGTATGCGTATGCACAACAGCATATACGGGAGGCCCTTGAGAGAATAATAG
Organism: Thermodesulfobacteriota bacterium; assembly: GCA_028278025.1. GTDB lineage: Bacteria > Desulfobacterota > WTBG01 > CAIYCZ01 > CAIRTM01 > JANQFE01. The sequence continues at coordinate 19,020 of JANQFE010000121.1, forward strand.
ACTGTCAGTGCCCGACAGGATACTGGCAATGGCATTTGATTCACCCGAACACTCCCGGGTATCAGTGCAGTTCGAATTTACCCAAGATAGATGCTATTGCCGGCGCAATCCTGGCCTTAAGTGAAAGTCCGCTCTCTATTCAGGGAAAGCAGGATGCCGTTGCAGCCGGTATCCAGGCCCTCTTCAATAATCAAAACAGCGGCAGCCGGGGGACAGGTTGGCCCCGTCAGGCCGGATCCGGATATGCATCCAAAACTCTGTCAACAGGTAAGGTTCTTTTGGGCCTGTTGAAGTCCGGGGTTTCGCCGTCCGACAGCCATATTGTTAATGGGTTAGACTGGCTGATTGATCAACAGCAGCCGGATGGAAGCTTCGGTGGATATCAAGAAACCTTCTATGCCTTATTAGCCTTTGAGGAATCAGGCGGTTATGAAAGTGAAGTTTCAGATGCTGTCGAATGGATCCGGGACACACAACAGGCAGATGGAGGATGGGAAAATATCGCTAATACTGCCTGGGCGCTCATAGCCTTGGCCACCCTTGGCGATGGTGCGACTGATATCGCCAGGGATGTAGCCAAGGGAGTAAACTGGCTGTTGGCAGTGCAGAATTCAGATGGTGGTTGGGCCAGTGCACCCGGTATGACTGCCAGCAATACCAATGGTACTACCTTGGCAACCTGGGCCCTGGTAGTCGCCGACTATGAGATGGATATCGAGCTTGAGCTTATATTCAGCAAACCATATTACTATCCAGGGGATATGGTGCGCATGGAAGTGACCCGGCTGGATGACGGCCTGCCGATTGAGACTATTGAAGGTACTGTAACCGAGGCTGAAGGAGATGTGTATACTATCGGTTTCTCGGGCAGTGATGCTATGTTTAGCGGCAGCCATATTCTCAGCAGCAATCATCCACCCGGCACCGACACGGTAAACATCGTGGCAACCGGTGATAATGGAGACAGTTTCGGCACACAGACTGGAACAATTATTGTCAAAAGCGGTGAACAGGAACTGCCTGATCTGGTGATCACGGAGGCTGATATCATGTTTTCCGCCGATACCCCCCAGCAGGGACAGCTTATAACCATTACGGCCGAGGTTAAGAACCCCGAGCTCAGAGATGCCGTAAATGTAGAGGTCGTGTGCTATGACGGGTACCCGGAAGCAGGCGGCGTACTTATTGATAACGCTACACTGCAGCGCATAGCGGGCCTTGACGGCAGCACGTTGGCCTTTACCTGGCAGGCAACATCCGGGATGCATGAAATCTATGTGGTGGTTGATCCTGACAACACCGTGGCAGAAGCAAATGAGCAGAACAATCGGGCCTATAAGACTATAGACGTCTCTGCATCAGCCTACGAGGCGGACCTGTCCATAAACTCCGGGGATATTTCCGTAACTCCGCCCGATCCGGCTGAAGGCGAAATCGTCATAATCGAGGCTACGGTCCGTAACAGCGGCGGCAGCGATGCAGCAGATGTTCCGGTTCGCTTCTATGACGGCACCGTTCAGATCGGTGATAACCTGACGATACCATATATCACTGCAGGAACACAGGAAGATGTCCGGATAGCCTGGGATAGTCTGGGACAATCGGGTCGTAATTATATCCATGTAAAAGCCGACCCGGATAACAACATCGCCGAGTCAAACGAGTTGAATAACAATGCTATGGCAGTGATTGATGTGGGCGGCATACCCGATCTGCCGGACTTTTCCGTACAGCCTGCAGATATTTCATTTGATCCGGCATCCGTACAGGAAGGTCAGACCGTAACCGTCTCAGCAGCCGTTCATAACAGGGGTCAGGCTGCAGGCGGCATAACGGTCGGGTTCTACAACGGTGATCCCGGCAGCGGCGGTACCCTGATAGAGGAAGAAATCATCTACAACACGGTATTTTTCGGCACATCAGAGACTGTTCACACGGAACTGGAGACTGCCGGCAGGGCCGGCAGCCTGGATATACACGTAGTAGTAGATCCTGATGATATGATTGATGAAGACGATGAAGACAACAACCGTGCTGCCGCCCGGCTCAGTGTGGGGGACAGTGATTTCATACTCATTGTAACACTTGACAACACCGACTATGAGGCCGGAGATGATGTGTTGATTACTGTTTTACTGACAAATCAGCGCACAGAGGAACGGGTTGTGACCCTGGATATTCCGGTTGAAGATGCCGGCGACACTATGGTAGGTATGCCTGTCACCGGTGAAGTGCTGAATATCGGCGGACAGAGTACGGTTGATTTTCAGACAGTGTGGAATGTCGGCAATCAGCGTGCGGGAACCTACCGGATGAAAGCCGTTATAAAAGAAAACGGCAGCCTGCAAACAACCGATACACAGGAGTTTATCATTACTGCCGATATGGCCCTGGGCGCCCGGGTCATTATCGAAAAATCACAGTACAGCTCATATGAGCAGGTGCAGATACTCTCGGAGGTTAAAAGCTACAGCACAAACTACACCTTTGAAGACCTGATGATGGGTGTTCAGGTAAAGAATATGTCGGGAGAGGTAATGGACGGCTCGGAATTTGAGACGGCCATTGACGACCTGTTGCCGCTTGAGACAGATCAGCAGACAACCATATGGAATACCGGTACATACCCGCCGGGTATCTATAAAATAGTTCTTGAGGTAACCCGCAATGGATCTGCCCTGGTTGCAGACAATGAAACCTTCAGCATTGTCGAATCACAGGCAACCGGCACGGCCCTGCAGGGGGCCATTACGGCTGAACCCGGCTCGGTCCACCGCGGACACCAGGTGCAGCTTGATTACACCGTGCAGAATATCGGCAACACGGTTCTTGACGATGCTACCATGCATATACAGGTGGTACATACCGGCTCAACAGAAGCTGTTACAGAATACACCGACACCTGTTATCTTGAACTGGGGGCAGCCTGCAACGGGACCCGGATGGTAGAAACCTATCTGATAGAGCCGGGAGACTGCCTGGCACTGCTCAGCGGTGTTGTGGGCGGTGTAACCCAGACAATCGGTATGACACCCTTCAGTGTGCTGAATCGCTGTCCTGTTGCCGAGGCCGGGCCGGATGAGCTGGTGCTGATAGGCGAGCAGGCCCTGCTTGACGGCTCTGAAAGCTTTGACCCTGACGGTGATCCCCTTACCTATCTGTGGTCACTGCTGGAACGGCCGATCGGCAGCACAACAGAGATTGCAGGTGCGGATCAGTATAATCCTCTGATAACCGCCGACAAACATGGTGACTACGTGATTCAGCTGGTAGTCAACGACGGGATATGTGACAGCGAGTCCGATATGCTGCTAATAACAACTGAAAACCGCCCTCCGGTGGCTGCCGCGGGTGAAGACCAGGCCGTATTTGTGGGAAATCAGGTACAGCTTGACGGATCAGGCTCTTTTGATCCGGATAACGACAGCCTGGAGGGCTACCAGTGGTCGCTCATCAGCCGGCCCGATAACTCAACCGCAGAGATCTCAGACTCGACAGCCGTACAGCCGATGCTTACCCCGGATGAGCAGGGTGATTATATCATCAGTCTTGTGGTTTCGGACTTTGAATACCAGAGCACGCCCGACACCGTACTGGTGACAACCGTCAACCGACCCCCGGTAGCCGATGCCGGCCCTGACCGGCATGTTGATGTGGGTGATGCTGTGCAGCTTGACGGCTCTGCAAGCTCTGATCCGGACGGGGACCAGATTACCCGGTATAACTGGTCGATCCTCAATATGCCGGAAGGGTCCTCGGCAGCGCTTTCCGATCCCCTGGTACCGGACCCGATATTTACCGCCGACAGAGCAGGGACCTATATTATTCAGTTAATTGTTAATGATGCGATTGACGACAGTGAACCCGACATAGTGGTGATTACTACCCGAAACCGTCCCCCGATTGTCGACATACGTGCGGTTTCAGAATGCTATGTAGGCGATACGATTCAGCTGGACGGATCACTCAGCTATGATCCTGATGGAGATGATATCCAGAGTTACAGCTGGCTCGTTACCGGGGCCCCTGATAACAGTACGGCAGCGCCCCTTGATCCCAATGCTCCGGTAACAGCAATTACTATCGATAAGGCGGGTATATACACAATAGAGCTGACCGTATCGGATGGAACGTTGTCAGGCACGGCACTACATACCATTACTACCATTAACCGTGCTCCGGTTGCCGATGCCGGTGATGACCAGGAGGTGCAGGTAGGTGAAACAGTGCAGCTTGACGGATCCGGAAGTTATGATCCGGATGACGACACCATAACCTACAGCTGGCTGGTAATAAGCGCCCCGGCAGGCACCGGCACAGAACCGTTTCCCGCTGATGCGGAACAACCGCACATGGTAATCGATCTGCCGGGCAAATACATACTGGAGCTTAGCGTAAGTGACGGTTTTTACAGCACAACGGATATCATAACCATTACTACCATCAACCGTGCTCCGGTTGCCGATGCCGGCCCTGATGCAGATGCCTTTATAGGTGAAGTGGTTGTGCTGGACGGGTCCGGCAGCTATGACCCGGATGGCGATACCCTTACCTATGCATGGCAGCTGGTAAGCATGCCCGCAGGCAGCACGGCACTCCTGGAGGAGGCAGATACCGATAATGCAACATTTGTCATGGACATGCACGGCCAGTACGTGATTGAGCTCACGGTTACTGATGGTGATCTTGAAAGCCTGCCTGATCAGGTTATTATTTCTTCAGTCAACCGGGCCCCCACGGCACATGCCGGAGACGATATATTTGAATATGTGGGTTCACAGGTTACCCTGGATGCTTCATTAAGCAGCGACCCGGATAATGATACGCTTACCTATGTGTGGGAATTCAGCGCGAAACCCCAATCCAGCCAGGCTGTGCTTACTGATCCTGCGGTTGTTGATCCGTCTTTTAGCATAGATGCTGCCGGCACCTATGAGTTGCAGCTGACGGTTAACGACGGTATGCTTTCAGCAACAGATGCAATGTCGGTAAGCACCATAAATCGTGTTCCGGTTGCTGTGGCAGGCGACAACATCCAGGTATATCGTGGAGACACCGTTGCGCTGGATGGAACAGGCAGCTATGATCCTGACGGTGACAGCCTGAGCTATCTGTGGGAAATCACCGTGCCGGCAGGCAGCACTGCTACCGTAGCGGAGCCTACAGCGGCTCAGACTGAATGTACGGTAGATGTACACGGAGAGTATCTCCTGAGTCTTACGGTTACTGATGGTGATCTTGAAGCCAGCGACAGCTTTGTCGTAACGACCATAAACCGAGCTCCTTCGGCTGTAGCCCAGGCAGACCCGAGCAATGCCACTGTGGGCGAGATTGTAGTACTCGACGGCTCCGGCAGTTCTGATCCCGATGGAGACCTGCTAAGCTATTTCTGGGAGCTTGCGGCCCCGGCTGGGAGCACTGCGGTTATTGAAGATCCTCAGGCCGCCAACACCACCTTCACCACTGATATTGAAGGCCACTATCAGGCCACCCTTACGGTCAGTGATGGATTGTTGCAGGACAATGCAACGGTTACAATAACGGCAGAAACGGCCCAGACCAATGATTATACCTGTTCAGAGATAACCGTGCCTGAAGCGCCTTTTGCAATGAAAACCGATTATGCTGATTTACCGGACAGGGAAGATGATGACGATGATAGTTCAGATGACGACAGTTCAGATGATGATAGTTCTGATGATGAAAACAGAGATGACTGCAATGCAGGATATGTAGATGTGTATTCATGGCAGGAGTATCTTGATTATGTAGCAAACAATTACGGCAGTGACGGCTACGATTACAGCAGTCTGCGCATCCGTGCCGATATCAGCATGGAGAACGGGGACCTAATATTTCGTTCGCCGTGTGATATTATCGTCGAAGACGGCATTGATCTGACAGCTGAAAACGGAATTGTAGGGCTTGACGGCCGCACCGGAGTTAAAAACGAGAGGCTTACGGTTGTGGCGCAGAAAGTCGCACTCATGTCGGCGGAAGGCAACACACGGCTTGGACATTATTCCCGGGTTACTGCCGAGGAACTCTATGTCAGTGCCTTGAAGAAAGCCAAAATAGAAAACAACTCTGTTATTGAGGTGAACGGCCCTGTTACGGTCATATCACAGGGTGATGCTGAATCGAGCAAAGCCTGGATCAAAGAAGACGTGCAGGTCACTGCCGAACGCCTGTACCTGGAAGGACCCGGACATGTCACTATTAGCCCTCATTGCAGTATTGATGTCAGCGGCAGTATATGGCTTGTTTCCAGCGGTGACGGAAACGATAGTGATGCCTGGCTGCAGGAAGGTGTCACGGTTGATGCCGCTGCATTGTGTTTGCGGTGTGTAAAAGAAGCCTCGATTGGTCCCCATGCGGTTATACAGGTTGTCGGCGAAGTATCTCTTATTGCTACCGGTGAGGGTGACTCCAGCAAGGCCCGAATCAAGAAAGGATGTGAAGTAACGGCTGAAACACTTGTAATCAGCGGCCGTAAAGCAGTGCTCGGTAAAAACACGACGGCAACAGTGGTGGAAAATTTCCACATGCAGGGTGATAATAAGTGTAAGTTGAAGGGTTCATACACGGCCGGCTCCGTATCGGGAAATTGTCTTGAATAAATCCGAATGATCAAAACACAAAATTAAATCGATATTTGCAGAAAAGTATTTGTTTTGGAATTTAGAATTAGAAATTGAAAATCGTTTCGTATTTAGAGATTAGAAATTCGTATTTAATAATAATTATGGAGTCAAAAAATGAATAAACGACGCTACAACCTATTAGTCCTAACTTTTGCAATCATTTTCTGTCTTCCGATAACTCTTATAGCCCAGGAGAGGCCGTTCGTATCAGCCGGGGTTCTGGAAGGATTAAAATCCACAGGGGCCTTGCTGAGCAAGCGTTTGGACAATGCCGATGACCTGCTGTACCGCATGAAAGTCAAGCGCGATGCGGGCCAATTTTTTAAGCATGAACGGAAGCTGCTGGAGCAGCAGCGCCTGGGGATAGAAGAGCACTACGAGGCCTTTGCCGATCAGCTGGACCTCGTAGAAAAAGAGCTCATTGATAACGGTAAATCTGCGCTGCTTTCAATCCACCTCAATAAAACCGAAGAGCTGCAGCACAGAATACAGCAGATCCTGGAAAGTCTGGACCAAAAAGGTATGGACAGCCTTATGCAAAAGGGTATTCCCTTTGGGAAAATACGCAGTATGCGTGATAGAGAGCAAAAGCGCTTTCACACGAAAGTCAAGCGCGGTATCGGCACTGGTCAGCCGGCCGGACCCGCAGTAGCGCCGTTGAAAAAGGCACCCCGTGAGGTTCTCACAGACGGGGACAAAAAACAGTTATTTACTCCTGATGACAAATTCGGCCTTCTGCAGTCCGATACCGGCACATTCGAGCTTGTGCGCATCGAAAAACCTGACTCCCTCCCCACTGCTGCACCAGATGCCCTGCTTGCAGGGGGAGCACACGTTTCGGATTTAGATATTAGACATTCGAAATTGGCACCGTCAGCGTCATGGGACCTGGAGCTGCCCCAGACTGCCCGGCCGGTTATGATGGCAGGGCTTGCCGAAGTGCAGAGCCTTCTCAGCCTGGCGACCCTGCAGGCCCTGACGCCCCCGACTGCGGCCGACCTTCAGGAAGACGGCCTTGATATTGTTTTTACAGATGAAATCAAGGAAGTTGCCGAGTATTTAGACCGGGATGCAATTAAAATATATGAATATGTAAAGAATAACATCCTTTATCAGCCTTACTGGGGTGCCTTAAAAGGCGCTCAGCAGACCCTGATGAGCGGTAGCGGTAATGATATGGATCAGGCCGGACTCATGATCGCCCTGCTGCGCTACAGCGGTTTCCCGGCACGCTACGGCAGGGCACTGGTCACCGTGGATATCGAGCGGGCCAAAAAGTGGCTCGGTGTAACGGATGATACCTGCGTTGACCTGATGCTTGCAACCGGTGAGATCCCGGGGGTCACGGCCCTGGTTGATACTGATACCGGCAAGATTATGGCGGTGCGCTTTGAGCATGTCTATGTGGAGGTCTGGCTGCCCTATGCAAACTACCGCGGCAGCGCTCAGGACGCTACCCATGAGCTGTGGGTACCCCTCGCACCGGCGTTTAAACAGCACCGTGTTGCTGAGGGCAGCGGACTGGCCGCAGATGTGCCGTTTGATGCGGACACGTTCGTAGATTATCTGGACGCCAACATGACCAAAAACCCGGACGGCTCCCTAAGTGGGATCGATGATGCCTATATTCAGCTGCAGATGCAGGACTACGAACAGCAGCTCCATGATCAGCTTGCCGATAATATGACGGTCCATGAGGTTGCCGGCTACACCGAAATTGTGCCGGAGACAAGCCCTATTTTACCGATCAGTTTGCCGTTCAAAGCTGAAAATATGCAAAGCTTCAGTCAGATTGCAGATACTATGCATTACCGGCTGAATGTGAAGCTGTCGACTTCAGGCGGTGTGGATCAGGCTTTGGCCCTGGGGAATCTGGCCCTTGAGTGGCAGGTGCCGATTCAAAGCGTGGCCGGTAAGCGGTTGACCCTTTCCTACCGGCCAACAAATATGGATGATATTGTGGGGGTGCCCTGCTACCTGGTGGAAATGCGCCCGCGTCTGCGGTTAAAGGGCGATGTGGTTCTGGAAAGCACCCAGGATGTTACTATGGGCGTAGAGAATATCCTGCGTATCGAGATTGTTGCGCCCGACGGCGCAGCCGGCCTGATGAATTATCAATATGACTACCGGCTGTCTGCCGGCGACTATGCAGCCATTGTACCGTCAGCCGACAGTGTGCGGGATTATGTGCTGGAGAGCTCGGAGCGGCTGGATGTCGCAGTTCAGGAAGAGACCGAAGAGCGGGATCGAGTTGTAGGTGAACAGCTGTATCTTGCAGGTCTTCTCTGGTATTACCAGGTCGACCGGGCAGCCCGCTCCGTTGCAAAGCATTACAATGTCAACTATTTCCGCAAACCCTCGGCCCTTGTCTGTCTGGCCCATTTGGAGACTGCTTTGATCGGTGGTCAGATTGCAGCCGGAATAGACGGGGTCAAGCTGATTCTGGATGCGGCCAACAATTACTTTATGGCCATTCCGCGTACTACGGATCTGATGAGCCGGGTACGGTTTTCCGTTGCAACCGGACCGGATATGTCGTCCTATGAGCATATTGTGCTGGAAGAGCTGTTTAGAACTGAGGCGGTCTCGGCCGTTAAGCTGATGCAGGTTGCCAATGCGCTCAGTGTGCCGGTATATGAGATTACTGCTGAAAACCGGGCCGAAGTGCTTGCCAACCTGCAGCTTCCCGCAAGTGATATGGCCCTGATTGAAAGGGAGCTTAATTACGGGCAGGTTGTCTGCGCTCCCCGCAGCAGGCTGACAGCCGGTGCATATACAGGCGCCGGTATTATCAGTATTGCGCCTGAGGGCGATGACCCCTACATTCCTGTTCGTAATGCCTATCTGATTTCAGGTGCGGAGAAAGGCGGTGAGCTCTATGAGCCGGTTAAAGAATGGCTTAGTTCGCAGGGCTACGGCGGATGGTTCAGTTATGCTGAGAACGACAAAGCAGTCATCCAAACCCTGATTACCGATTCAGACGCGATACTGCTGACCGGCAAAAAATACTATGAAAAGCTGGGCGGCAAACTCTCCGAAGACAACAACGTCAACTACAGTAATTACATCGGTGGAATCATATTCGAGGCCTGCACCTCGGCCTGGCGCGAGCGTTTCTGGCCGTTTGTGTATGTGACCAGTGTTCAAAAGACGGTCCTGTTAAGTAATGTCGGTAAAGCATCACTTTTAATCTATATCGATTATGCAGGCAATCATACCTTTAAGCCGGGGGTTGAACGCAGGGCCACCTGGCGGGTGATCTCGATGTACGGCGGTCATTATAACAACGCTCTGCTGCCGCAGGTCAGCGGGAGTGGTGCCCCGATCTTCTCGGGCTATGCCTTTGAGGGTTCTGCTGACGGAGATTTTTTCTTCACTGCCGACGGGATTCATCACGACGATGAGATAACCGTAAACCTGACGCTTAATTATCGAAGTTTTATGTGCCTAAACGAAAACAGCACGACCAAAACAAAGGGCACATTTAAGGCTGTCGAGTGCGGGCTTGAGAGCCTGAAGCGGCGCAACGGCGATACCTTTCCGGTCTCGTTTGGTGAGACCTCCGGTGTGGTGGCAGAGCTTATTGATCCTGACGTGGAGGTTGAATGGAGCTGGGAGGTTGAGCAGCAGTATAAAAGGGAGGATGAGCCGCCCATCCTGATCGATACCAATGAAATCAACTATGAAGATACATCAATCTATGAGCTGACGCCACGGCAGGAGAGCGGCAGCGGCTGGGTTAAGGTAACCGTAAAAGACAAACACAATGATGAGTGTATCAAGGAAGCAAAAATTTATATCGGCTGCGAACCATGTGAAGAGGGAATATGCAGGGTGCCGGGCAACGGCTTTTTAAACATAAACAGTATTGAGGCACGCTTCAGCCTCGGTAAGTCCGCTCAAGGGTTTTCGGCTGGTGATCTGTTTCTGGCCTCAAAACAGATGAGCCCTGATCTGGCCACCCCGGCGAGTCTGTTCTTTTCTACCATGGCAGAGGATACCGAGGTAGTCTACGGCGATAATGAAACCCTACGGCAGATCGTGGCGCGCCAAACGTTTCTTGATATCGTGGTGCTGGATGCCTACGGCTATGAGCTGCGGTTTTACGACCCGGCTGACCGGGGCCCGAAATCCGGCGGGCTGTATCAGGTTGATGCGGGCGCCGAGCCCACAGTTGTCTGGCGGGTGGAGAATCCCGACGCATCCCCTACCGTGTACAACCGGCTGCAATTAACAGAGCTAAGAGGCGCACAGCAAAACATTCACCGCTACAGCTGGGACAATGCAATCGACACCTGGTCGCTGAGCAAGGCCGGAGGGCTGCAGGTAATCGAAAAACAGAAGGAATATGACGCGCTAGAGCAGAACCTGATCATAACCGAGAGTGTGTCTGATGAGCAGACAGGGCTTGTTGTTTCAAAAACCCGGACCGTGCTGCATGAGTTTGACTGGGGCCGTGCCATGACCACACAGGTACAGGACCCGGACAGGGCTGCCCTGACAACGCTTATTGACTATTATGATGATCCGGCCGACAACGCCACCTACGGAAAAATAAAATCGCGGGTACATCTGGACGGTTCCTGGGTGCGCTATTTTTATGATGCTGAGGGCCGCAAGGTGAGGGAAGAACGCCCGCTTCTTGATGCGCCGTTCAGCACCCCCTCTTCCCAGACCGCAGACCTGCAGATCACCCGCTATGAGTACAGCCCGGTTGATGCAGAAGACAGCGCCATGGAAGCTGATCGGTTTCGGCCCCGCACTATTACCCGTGATACAGCCGGGCTGGTTGTGGAGAAGACCTATTATAGCTACAGTAGTGATACCAGCACCGGCCTGAGGACCGAGATCGTAGAGCGCTGTGCTGATCCTTCTTATGATTACGGTGATTTTCGCAACCTGAGAACCCTGCGGGTGTACAATGTTTCAGGAACAGACGATCCCGGGGCCGGTAAACTGCACAGGGTACAGTATGCCGATGGCAGGCGTGACACCTATACGTATGAGCAGGGCAGCTACAACCCTGCCACGAAAACATTTACCCCGGGCGGGGGGTCGTATATACGTGAGAGCGTGGTGCACGGCACGGTTGTAAGCCCCGCAGGCATTGCCGAAAAAACCACACAAGAGACCAGTGTCAGTGATGATCTTGGAAACGAGCTGTTGCGGGAAACCTCTGTCTATAACGGCACAGACTATGAACCTGTCCAGTGGACTGCGCAGGAATATGACGGGGCCGGCCGTCTGATAAAAACCGTTGATTCAAGCGGCACGGTGACCGAGAGTGAATGGGACTGCTGCGGCAAGACCACCACCAGCGACTCCCGGGGCATTACCACCTCCTATGACTATGACGATCTCAAGCGGGTAACAGAAGAGACTCGGCTCGGACCCCTGGGTGATATTACCACGACCTACACCTATGACGGGGCTGGCCGCAGAACGGGTGAAACCGTAAGCGACGGCAGCGTGAGCCTGTCTTCAAGTTCCCGCTACGACCTTGCCGGTCGTCTGCAGACCGCAACCGGCCAATCAGGACTTGTGACCGCCTATGCATACGATCACGGCGGCAGGATTACCACCATAACCCGGCCCGGCGGCTCAACCGAAATCACCGAGCGCTATCTTGACGGCCGCATAAAATCGGTGAGCGGGACCGGAGTTGTTGCCCGGTATTATGAATACGGCGTGAACCCCGACGGCACCAGGTACACCACCGTCTACACCAAAGACCCGTCCGGTCCCCAGTGGGAAAAGACCACCACCGACTATCTTGGCAGAACAGTTAAAGTGGAAAAACCGGGAGCAGCAGGTAGTGAGATTACCCGCAATTACTATGATACCAATGGCCGCCTTATCTCAACCAGCACCACCGGTCAGTCAGACACCCTGTATGAGTATGACGAGCTGGGCAATCAGGTGCGCAGCGGCCTTGATGTTGACGGCAACAATGTACTTGAGCTGTCGGGCAGTGACCGGATCAGCGATACCGAAACGATATATACAAAAACAGCCGGTGACTGGTGGCTGGAGACCCGGCAGCAGGTCTATGCCGAACAGGGCAGTGCTGTCGCTACCACTACCGGCATCCGGCGCAGCAGGCTTACCGGCCTGGGTACAGGAGGGCTGAGCGCGGAGAGTATCTCAATCGATATCCATGGCAGTGAAAC
>JANQFE010000122.1 GCA_028278025.1 Thermodesulfobacteriota bacterium
CACACCGCCCTTGCTGCCTGTCCCGAGCTTGTCGCGGGGCTCAAAACCAAAGACCTTCACCGATCAACTGACAAATTAAAGTGTGACGCTGTAGTAGTAATGAGTGGTTGTTCCCGAATTGATAAGTATGTCACAGCCTCTGTGGGGGGAGGTTAGTGACTCAAATATATAATATTAGAAAATATTAGAAAAACATAATTTTCTTTAATAGCGGAGGGAGGGAACAATGAGACGGATATATGTTTTTATAGTTGTTTTATTAGTGGTCTCATTACTGGACTTGTTTTATTTTGGCAGATATGCCCAGGCAACAATCAGATTGTACGACGGCAAGCTTATCCTCAGCGGTTTTGTCAAAGAAACCATGTATTACCGGACTGACCAGACAGAGCGTGAGAAAAAGTTTCGTGACAACTCTTTTGATTATGCCAAAACAAGTGCATACCTGGAGGCATTATACACGATTAAGGAAAGTCCGGATTTGACTGTGCGTTTGTTTGGCGGCGTGAAGTGGTGGTATGAAGCCAGCCATCGTCTGGATGAAAAACAGAATCGGTATATTGCTCATCGCATGAAAAAAGACTACGTGCATCCACGCAGCTTTGATGATGATATTCTTACCGAGGCCTATATCGATATCATTAAGGGCCCGTGGCAGGTTCGCATCGGTAAACAGATTGTTATCTGGGGACAGCTTGATGTCGAGCGGGTTGCGGATGTGGTTAATCCCCTTGATTTCAGATGGAATGTTCCCGGTATCGATACCTGGGAGGAAGTTAAAAAGGGCCTGTGGATGTTACGAGGGTTCTATCAATCCCAGCTGCCGGGGACCTTGCTGTTTGAGGCGATTTTCAATCCCGGCTATTTTCAGGAACTTGTTCTGCCCTATACCGGAACACACTGGGGCGCACCGTACTCTGAACCGTTTGGTGCCAGCGGTATAGACTTTTTTTCCTGGCAGCAGGAGAAATGGCACCGCGATGCACCGACCTGGAATCTCGGCAAGAACTATGAGTGGGGACTCAGGATTCGCGGCTACACCTGGGGTATTGACTGGACACTGCTGTACTGGAACGGCCTCAGCGATTCTCCGGTAATACACCCCCAGCGTGCTGCACGCTTATCCCAGCAGTATATCTTTGCCGCACTGCGAGCAAATGCTACCGGAAGTACAATTCAACCCGGAGACTGGCCGGACTACAAAGTCGCTTACTATAAACGAATGCAAACCTTCGGCGGTACCGCCCAGTACTATGCGGCCTGGCTGCGCGGATCAGTCTGGCGGCTTGAGTGGTTTTTCAACAAGGGACAGCCGTTTAACCGCGGCGGGCGAGGCGAAGCCGATGAGGTCGACGACTGGACACGGCGGGACACGTACGGCTTTGCGATCAGCTACTCTGATAAGTTTGCCATCCCCTGGTTTACTCGCAGCAGGATTGCCGCCAGCAAACGGCTTGACGTAACCGTCACATATTCCTGGGATAAGATCATTAACAACAGCCATGCCCTCTATAAAAGTGCCCTCAATCATCGCCCGGGCGACTCGGTCGCCGATGGATTTTCACTGTTTCTGATGCAGATGATGTTCAACGGCGAATGGACATTTGTCTTCATTGGCAGCTATAAGCCGCGTATCAAGAAATGGTTTGGCGCCCCCACGTTGACATATACCTTCCCGGGGGAACACTGGCGTGTGGACATCGGCTATAAATTTTATGGTGCCAGCCGCGGCTATACCCAGGGAATTTATCACGACAAGGATGCTCTGATACTGCGTATTCGTTATGAATTTTAAATTATTTTATCATGCAATGAAGGAGGTTATATCATGGCGTTTTTACACAGACCAACTAATGGAACCGTTCTGAAAAGCCTGGGGTTCATCTTCATGCTCATATGTGTGGCCGGGGCATCTCACGCCTTAGAAGTCCAGTATCCGGTACAGGCTTATACTCCGGAAGAGCTGGCCCAGATCCGTGAGTGGGAAAAGACCTGGGTAGGACAAAAGATCGATAAGAGTAATATTGACCAAGTTGCAGAATTTATACCGGAATCATATGTCGGCATGTTTAAGAACCCCGAAAATTGGAGCGCACCTGCCGAGGAGGGTTTTTATTTTTATATTGGGCCGTATAAGCGTATTGTTGAAACCAAAGGGATGATTGAGGCCACAAAAAAATATGCACCCCTGGTAAAGAAGGATTCGGATGGTACCCTGCTGAACTATAGTGAGCTGGCCGGCATTCCTTTTCCGCAACCCCAAACGGGCCTTGAAATAGCTTATAATTTTGACTTTAATAATCATGGTGATACTGCCCACTACATCCGCAATTCTCCTAATGTAAATCCTCGCTCCGGCCGGGACCGTTATGCCGAGCAGGAACAGTGGGAGTTTTTTTTCATCCACCGCACAGAAGTTGATCCCAAGCCGGTTGTGCCGAATAATCCGAAAGGATACCACCGGGGAATCTTTCTCCATATGTATACACCGCCCGAGTTTCTCAACACACGCTATTATTCCATGCGCTATGCTGACCCCCAAAAAGATGACGAGACCTATATGTGGTATTCTCAATTCAGGCGCATCAGACGTATGTCAACCAAACAGCGCTCTGATTCAATCGACGGAACAGATTTGATCTATGATGACGAGTTTTTCTGGGATGGTCATATCAGCCGCAATACCTATACCTTTAAAGGTACCAAAGAACTGCTCTGTGCCCGGCACCAGGACATGAAGCAGGCCAAGCGACAGGAGGGCCAAGCCCTGCCGAACAATCTGACGCTCGAGCGGTGTAAGACCCTGGTGGTCCATGCCGACAATAAAGATCCGAATTACATTTATGGTACGCGCATCTGGTACATTGATCCCGAGACATATATTATTTTGTGGACTGAAATCTATGACCACTTGAACCGTTTCTGGAAATGTAATATCATGTTTACCAATGATTTGAAGACTGCCAAAGGTGAGACAAAAAATTTTATTGTAGGCTATACCCTGAATGATTTTCAAAGAATTCATTCAGGGTATAATATTCAAGAAGTTCGGGGTATCAGTATTGCTGTCGATCCTAAAATGTTCACTGTTTCGTATCTACAAAAGACCTATTAGCATACCCTTACGAAGCAGGAACGGATACAATATATATCTTCCGGAGACTCGGTATACTGTTTTGAAATTACTCGATACACAATCCTCCAAGAATAAGTGCGCAATACAACTTTGCGGGTAAAACAATGAAACGGCGACTATGTATTCTGGGGATTGCATTTTTTGTTTATCTCATCGGTTTTTTTATCATTGAAAACCTTTACGGTAAAGGAGGGCCAACCGCCGCAGTGGTACTGGTTGTTGCTGCCGGGTGGCTCTTCGGGTTGCTGCCGGGAATTTGTGCAGCGCTGCTTTCTTTTTGTTTGAACTTGATTTTATGCCTGTTGTCCGACATAGCCTGGAAAGATATCCTGCTGGGGGGCGGTGGTATTGCCGGAATGCTTTCTCTGCTGATGATCGGAGCAATACTGGGACGCATGCGGGATTTAAGCCGGCAATTGTCAGCCGAGCTGAGCGAGCGTATGCGAACCGAGCGGGAGTTGCGGGAATCGAAAGAACAGCTTGAAAATCTTGTTGAGACATCCCTTGATCCGATTGTCATAACCGATACTGCTGCTGTTATAAAAGCAAACAGGGCGTTCCTCGATATGATGGGGTATGCCGAGCAGGAGATGCTCGGCAAGACACTATATGAATTTTCAATTACCACAGAAGGCACCTATGAAACTATAACCGGGGAGCATATTACTATCGGACCGGAATTTCTGCAGCAGGAAGTCCCGGAAAAAATGCATGAGTTAAACCGGAGCGGCAAGGTATCGAACTGGGAAACATATTATGTAAACAAAAACGGGAAGGCTATTCTGGTTACACAAAATATTGTCTGGTTGTATGACTGTAAGGGAGAGCCCTTCCGCGCCTTTGCTATTATCCGCAACATAACCGAACAGAGAGAAGCTGAGCAGGCGCTTGTTGCATCACGGCAAGCAGCCATCGAAGCCAATCAGTTCAGAGAACGCTTTTTTACGAATCTCACGCATGAATTTCGCACACCCCTTACGCTGGTAATCGGCCCGATTGAAGGTTTGCTGCGGGGCGATTTTGGAAACATCAATCAGGAAATGGACCAGCAGCTCACTGTTGCTCTCAGAAATTCACGACAGCTTTTGAAACTTATTGATCAGCTGCTTGATTTCAGCATGCTGGAATCGGGTGGTGCAAGTCTTTTCCTGGAAACAAAGAATATTAAAGACTTTTTCGAAACAGTGCTTAGTTCCTTTGCAACAATTGCACAAAAGAAAAATATCACCCTCACCTTTCGGCATGCAAGCGATGTGCCGCCGATTCCGATTGATTGCGGCAAAATGGAGAAAGTCCTTTTCAACCTTATCGGCAATGCTTTCAAATACACCCCTGACAGCGGAACGATTACCATCACAACCGCTCTGGTATCTCCACGTGATATTAATCGTGATGAAACCCTTGTTACCGAAGTTCAGGCAGAAGACCCGGCTTCTGCAGCAACGGATATGATGCTCAAAATAGCTGTGAGCGACAGCGGCGTGGGCATCAACCAAGAGCATCATAGAAGAATTTTTGAAAGATTCCAGCAGACCGGCGAGAGCTATGCCCAGGAACAGGGCGGCAGCGGTCTCGGGCTTGCCTACACGAAAGAGCTGGTGGAACTCATGAGCGGACATGTTACGGTTTCGAGCAGTCCGGGAGAGGGTGCAACCTTTTGCGTTTACCTGCCGGTGTCTGTTTGTCCGGAGGAAGACAACCGTCCTGCACGTATAAACAATACCGTACTTCAGCTTGATGCTGAGGTGGAGACATCTGATATACTCCTGGAGACTGATGTGCCTCAGGAACGTATTACCGGCACAAAACCGCTGATTTTGATCATTGATGATAATCAGGATGTGTGCCGTTATGTTGCCGGAATTATTAGAAACGACTATGACTACGTTTTTGCAGGTAACGGACGTGAGGCATTACGTACAATGGACAAGCATGAACCGGACCTGATTATTTGTGACATCATGATGCCCGAAATGGATGGCTATACCTTTCTTAAAAAGGTTAAAAAGAATTCTGCCTGGAAGAGTATCCCGTTTATATTTTTGACCGCCAAAGCCGATACAGCAATGAAGATTGAGGGCCTTGAAGAGGGGGCGGATGATTACATTGCAAAACCATTTAATGCACTCGAGCTGCTCGCCAGAATAAGATCGCTGCTACGGCTGCGAACGTTAATGCTGGAAACCCGTGATCAAAAAAAGGAAATAGGTGCCCTGTCCCGCAAGCTGGAGGAACGGTACAGCTATGGAAATATTATCGGAAACAGCCCTGCCATGCGAAAGATTTTCCAGATTCTTGAGAGCATCAAGGAAAGTGATGCAAATATTTTGATCACCGGTGAGACAGGCACCGGCAAGGAGTTGATCGCCAATGCCATCCATTACGGAAGCAGCCGTAAAAAGAAACCTTTTATATCGGTTAATTGCGGGGCGGTCCCTAAGGAACTCATGGAGCGTGAATTTTTTGGACATGTTAAAGGAGCATATACCGGTGCGGTAAGGGATGCAAAGGGGTTCTTCCTGGAGGCCGACGGCGGTACTCTGTTTCTTGATGAAATCGCTGAAATGGATAAGGATCTGCAGGTAAAGCTTCTCAGGGTTCTCGAAAAAGGAGAATTCTCACCTGTTGGAAGTTCATCGTCCACCAAAGTGAATGTTCGTATTATAGTGGCCACCAACAAACTGCTTGGAGAGGAGGTGTTAAGCGGAAATTTCAGAGAAGATCTGTACTTCAGAGTAAACGTCATTCCCATACATATACCCCCCTTAAGGCAGCGCCGAGCTGATATACCCCTACTCATTGATCATTTTCTTGCAGCGTACAGGAAGAAGCACAAAAAAGAGCCTCTGCCTTTTACGCAGCAGGATATGAAATTTTTTTTGGAGTATTCCTATCCGGGGAACATCCGCGAATTGGAGCACATGCTTGAACGGTTCTGGCTTATGGGAAGCATTGATGATACCGTGCTGGGGGATAGGCCCTATGAGCAAGGTGTGCAAGTCCCCACTCCCGGCACATACAGCGGGCCGGTTCCTGCGAGCACAGAATCATTAAAAGAGGCCAGAGAAAGGTTTGAAAAGAAACATATTATAATTACGCTTGAAAAATGTAATTATAATCATAGTAGAGCCGCGGAACAATTGAAAATTTCACGAGTTGCCCTCTATAAAAAAATTAAACAATACGAATTAAAAAATAAATAATTTTTGTAAACTTTTGTTTACACCTGTTACATTAATAAAACAGAGAGAGGTAAAGTAAAATGTATAAATAAAATCAATTGGTTGCGGTTATCATGTGTAAAATATGTTAACTAATATTTACATATCTCAAATCCTCCCTGCCCGGAATTATAGCCATATTATTTTGTAACCACCTGTAATAGCTAAAATAATTTATTTTTTCTATCCTTGGTACATGAATTGCAAATAATTTTCAAGAAAAGGGACTAGTACAGTGTCACTTTTGAATTTAGCGAAGGTCTTTGGTGTTGATTGCAGCGGGCTATGGGCTCGCTGGAACGACGGTCTCTTATAGTGCAATTGCTCACAACACCGCCCTTGCTGCCTGTCCCGAGCTTGTCGCGGGGCTCAAAACCAAAGACCTTCACCGATCAACTGACAAATTAAAGTGTGAACAGAACGCAACATTTAGTTATTTAAAGAAAGCGTTATAATTTTATAATTGCTTTTTTGAATAATATTAATTAAAATTGTACTACTTTATAAACTAAAATTAATTTTCGGGAGGAAAAAATGGACAGAACAAAAATCGCAATCCTGGCTATTGTTACTTTCATTTTTTGCTGGCAAAGTTACGTTCATGGTGCAGCAAACATACCAACAGGGCTGGAAACAGTTATCGCTGAAGACGGCTCTGTGTGGGAGCGGGTAAATCCTCCCGGTTTCGGCAGCGTAGAAAACAATGGCATAGTTGTTTTGTGCCCGTACAAGGGAAGCCTGTATGCCGTAACACGCAATGATGATACCGGATTAGAAATTTGGAAGAGCAATGATACCGGTGCATGGGATCAGGTCACCGTCCCCGGCCTGACCGATAACAATATCTATTATGGGTACCTCAAACCGGGCGCTTTTGCTCCCCAGTATGATACAAAATTCAATCTCAACCAGAACCAGTGGGGCGACATGATAGAATACAAAGGCTACCTGTACCTTGTCGTTGCATCGGGATATCAGGGTGCGCAGCTTTACGGCTCTATCGGACTTGAAATCTGGCGCTTTGACGGAACCGTATGGGAGCCGATTGTATCTCCTTCGATCGATGTTGATGAAACCGGAACCATTACCGGAGTGGCAGACTGCGCCGACGCGGATTCGGCCTATACAGCTCAACTGACAGACACTACAAAGACTTGGACCACAGATCAGTGGGCCGGCTGCGTCCTGCGTGTAGAGGGAGCCTTTGATGGAACAAACGGAACAGACCCCGGTGTTCAGGGTTTGCGGGTATTTGACATAATTTCAAACACCGCGGACACGCTTACTGTTCAGCAAAATGAATTTGCCGGGCTTGATGAATACACTATATGCACTGAAACACGCCTGCGCATACCCGGTGATTTCGGCAGGCCGGACATGGTTATCCCTGCCATAGGTACCGGCAGCGCCTATACCATCCTGTGCGGAACGGACGAGGCAGGCTTCGGTCAGATGTGGAATAAAAGCAGTCCCGACTTTGAAATTCTGGGTGATGATTTGTATGTCACGATCGGCCTGAATTATGAAGACGGAACCCGCATCTGGAAAACAAGTAACGGCACAACCTGGGTACCGACATCCGAATACAGCTTCGGCCTCTTCCACGGACTCGATCCCGAGGGTACCCCCATCGCGGATGAAGACTGCCCCTTGCCGGGCTTGAGCGATCGCAACGGGAACCCGGTGTGCTCAAGCTCGACGAATTTCGGCAAATTCAACAACACCCTTTTTACCGGCGGGACCGGTTCCAGCGGTTGCAACGGCCGCGGAGCACGGGTAGTCAGGCTGGATGGTGATGAGTGGACAGTCATTGTCGACTATTTTGTGGATGAAAATGATACCGGGTCAAATGAAAACGGCTTCGGTAATCTCGGAATGACGAATTTTTTTGATTCTAATTTTCAGGCCTGGAGCTTTGCACAATATGACGGGCATCTTTTCGCGGGTGTTGTACGTCTTACAGAGGGCTGCCGTGTGGTGTACACCGACAGCGGGTCATCTTCTGACGGTGCCTGGGTATATGCGGTCGGGGGAGATCATCCCACAGAACCGGACGGGTGGGGAGAATCAAGCAACCTGGGCTCTATCCTGTATAATTTTGACTCACAGTTGTACGCGGGTACCCTTATAAATAATACAAACTACCCCACCCATAACGGTGCGGACCTTTGGAAAGCGACCGGTCCGGCCGATAATCTTACTTGGACCCGGCTGACAGGAGATGCATTCGGTGATTCCACTATTCTGCAGTTTGAAGCCTTTACCTCATTCGGCGGCACATTGTATGTAGCTGCTTCAAACATTCTTCCTTCAAACTTTCCGGGGGATGAAGAAGCCGCAGCAGCAGGAGCAAAAATTTATCGTCTGGCATCAGCCCCTTGTGTCACCGTAACCGAAGACCAGAGCGTTGCCGACAAGTTTACACGCCACACCGTGACCGGCATTACCACGCCGCTGCCGGTTGATCCGGATGTTCCCGGATTCATCGGGGCTGCTTTTGTAACAACGGGTGATATTGATGAAGACGGCATAAAGGATATCATCTGTGCCTCTGGCGTGGGCCTTGACGGTGACGGGCTAACAGCGGGTGATGGTGCCATTGCGGTCTTTACCTGGGACGGCAGCGACCTTGACTCCTGGACCCAGACTGTAATTAATGCAACATTCGCCTTTCCTAATGAAACCCTGTTGCGCGATATGGACGGTGACGGTGATAACGACATCATGGTCCTGGACAACTTTATTATCAGCTGGTGGGCCTGCGGCGAGGGCGGTATTTTCTGGCTTGAAAACCTTGGTGGTGATATCACCAATCCGGCGAACTGGGTAAAACAGACGATTTATGTAGAGCCTGATGACGGCGGCGGATGCAGATGTCATCCGGTCGGTGTCGGCACGTGCTCCAGTGCACTCACAAGCTTCCACCGCGCCCACTTCTTAGACCTTGACGGAGACGGCCTTGAAGACTTCATCACGACAAAAGTTCACATGTGGTACTGGCAGTGGACCGACCTGCAGTATGTATGGACAGAGTGGTTTAAAAAAGAGACTGACCTTGTTACGTATCCTTCCGGATTTTCCGGACCTTATGAAATAGGTGATGGCGGTGGTTTCCTGTTTGAACTGTCAGATATCGATGGCGACGGTGATGAAGATGTTGTTGCCGGACAGTTTTTCATCTATGAAGCAGGATTCATGCGCAAGCCTTTCGGGGATCCCCATGGGGACAGCCTGATCTGGTTTGAAAATCCGGGGCAAGCTGCTCTCGCTGCCAATCCGGCCCTGTTGTGGAACCGCTATACTATTGATAATGAATGGACCTCACCCAACACGATCGGCAAATGTAATGAAGCAGTTTTTTCCGACATTGATAATGACGGAACAGATGAGATTGTGCTTACCAACCATAATCACCAGCAATACAGCTCTTACACCGGCAGTCCCTTGCGGTACTGGCCGGCCGGTGTGTACTATCTTGAGATTCCTGAAAACCCCAAGAGTAATTCACAGTGGGGCCCCATATCAATTGAAACCGGCGATCCTAATCTGGACCCTGACAATCACACTGCTGTACTCAACGACGTCTATGGCGTTGACCGGGATTTCAATGACTACAATGGTCAGGGGTCACCCGGACTGGTAAGGACCCGTGATATCACGGGTGACGGCTATCCCGATATGCTTGTACCGGGGGATGGAAAGGGTGCACTGTACTATTATGAATCTCAAGGAGCAGATCCCGGTACATCGTGCCTTTCTTTTAAACGCGCCTCCCTCTATGCCGAGGTTGCCTGTATGCCCGGCGAATCCGTGTTCGATGATATCGATGGCGACGGTGATGAAGATGTTGTAGCTGTTATTTTTGATACCAGTTTTGAGAAGGATGTAGGACTTCCCATAGAATCGAGTTCAATCTTTGTCTATGAGAATACGACACTTAATCCGCCTGAATGCGGGAATGGAGAAGTTGAACCCGGTGAGGAGTGTGACGGAGATGACGGTCCCTGTATAACAATGTATGGTACCGGATGGCAATGCAATAAGTTCTGCCAGTGTCAGGAGATAACCGTTATTGAGCTGGCCGACTTTGGGGTACAGCCGCGCAACCGGGCTGTAAGCATTGTATGGATGACGGATGCAGAAATAGACAATGCAGGATTTAATCTTTACCGGGCCGGCTCAGAGGATGGTGAATATAGCCGAATAAATGATGCTTTAATCCCGGCTGAAGGAACTGCTACTAAGGGGGCTTCTTACAGTTTTGTTGATAATAATGTGCGGAACGGAAAGACTTACTGGTACAAGCTGGAAGATGTTGATTTGAGTGGTGTGTCAACCATGCATGGACCGGTGAGTGCAACCCCGAGACTGATCCATGGGAAATAACATAGAGATATAACGGGAGGAGTATCAGAATGAAGAAACTAAACAAAGAGTATGAAAAACCAAAAGTGATTACCTATACTGAAGAAGATATCCTTGATATTATCGGCCCGGCCCAGACATGTACAACAGGTTTTCAGCCATAGTAAACTACAAAAGGTAGAATGAAAAGAGATGTCGCGTTGAAGGTCAGTCATATAACGGCTGACCTTCAATGTTTTTTTAGTCATTTGCTGCTGTCGTATCTAACCCCGCTGTTCTTAAGCCGTAATAAAGGTTACATAGCAAGCTGAATCACAGATCCCTCGCCGGTGCCGTCAACAAAGATATCTTTTGGTGAATTGTTGATAAATTCCTGCCAGCGGGAATTCGCCTCAATCTTAATAAAATTATTTTTGTGACTAATATTTTTCTTTGCATTTTTCCTCCTCTTTGTTTTATGAGTTAAAACAAAAACAATTTTAATACGGAGAACTACTCAATCTTGTCCTATCTAGGAGGGGCTTGATAAGTCCAGAAGGGTTTAACCCTCCTTTTTTCCTCTCTGGACAAAGCCCCTTTGCTTTTTTATCGTCACCACTAAATTTCAATTCCTAAAAATGAATAATAAGGGCTTGGGAAAACCCAGGGCTTTTTTTATTGTTTTGGGAATTGACCATTGCAGATGATCTTTCACTTGTGCAACGGTCGATAAAGGACAAAAAATACTTTTATATCCATACCCTTGGATGGTAAAAAAACTGTTACAATGAAATCGTTTCGGGGTAAAAAGCTTGCTCCCTATTTAAGGACGGGTAATCGGAGTGTGCTTTGGCATTTTCATGAGTACCAGCACCAGAGCATACAGGGCTGCGGCAACAACAAAAAGGCTTTTAGGAACGGTTACGTGCATAATTAGGGCAGGAATGAGGGGCCCGATGATACTGCCGATTCCATAGGCAAAGGTTGTCAGCGCATTTCCGCGGGGGAGCTCGGCTGAGGGCAGCTGCTCTCCTATCAGTCCCACGGCCAGCGGGTAGAGTGCCCCGACCGAAGCCCCGGCACAAACCAGTAGACCAGTCAGGGTCGTATAGGCCGAAGAATATATGATGCTGATGAAACAGACGGTTCCCAGGCCATAGGACAGGGCCAGCACACGCTTGAGGCCTAAACGGTCTCCCAGAACCCCGATCAAGGGTGGACCGACACCATGACCCAGCAGGAAAGCAAACAGCAGCACACCTGTTTGGGCCGTCGTAAACCCTTGCCGGAGCGTATAGATAGGAATTAAGGCTATCAGGGCACCCTCCATAAAACCGGACATAAAATTAGTTGCAAGCGAAAGGATAATGCGACGAACCAGGTGAAGATCAATGGACGAGTTCGGTGCTTCTTCTTTCATAGGGGGAATGGTTGCAAAGACAAGCAATGTTGCCGCAATGCACACAAGGCCCCCGGTGCAGAAAGGTACCCACAGGCCGAATTTCAAAAGCCAGAGAGCCACAGGGGCAATCATCAGACTCAGTGAAAAGGCAAATGCATAAAATCCCAGGTTTCGGCCCCTGTTGTGCTCGGTACTTATCCGGTTAATCAGGGTTTCGCAGGATGTGCTGACTGCTCCGAAGGCAGCCCCAATGAGTATTCTCAGGGCTATCCAGGCAGTAATTGATGTCCATAGTGCCAGAGTGAACATCAATATGCCCGATCCCAGCAGGCCTGTCAGGATGGTTCGCTTTACCCCAAACAGCTCAATTGATCTTCCAACCAGCGGTGCCCCAAGCGCCAGACCAATAAAAATAGCTGTAGCGGTTAAACCTATAACAGGGGTGGCAACCTGCCTTTGTTCCAGAATAACAGAGGTGACCGGGATAATAATCCCCCAGGCAAAACCCATAGTAAAAACAGAAACAATAACTGTTATAAGAGGCGTAATGCGTGAATTCATATAGAAAATGTGCCTACAGCGATTAACCAAATAGTAATATGTTGAGAGCATTTCGCAAAAAAACGTAGCCTCACCGTTGAAACAGCGAAGGCTGATGCGGTTCGACTGCCTGCGGCTACGTGCTCGCTGGAATACCCATAATTAACCATATCGCCCCTCGCTCGCACCGCCGCAGTTGCTCTTACCACCTCAGCCTTGGCAGTGCTCAAGGGCTATAGAAACAATGGAAATGCTCTAGTAACAGGATAGTATTAGAACAATAACAGCAGTAAATAGCAACCAAATAACATCAGTGACTCTGCGGCTGCATTTGTTCATAAAGGCTGTGATAATCACCATTAAAAACGAAGGTGGCAGGCAAAGGTTCTGCTGAAGCGGGGATGTGCTGCTAAATCATAATACGAAATCATTCCGGCAATCTCGCAGGCCCTGTGACGTGCCGGTTCGGACAGAAGCGAAAGCCGGGCACCTTTGCCCGAGGCATTACCCACCTGCCGGTATGTTTTATGCTGCAAGGGAGGAAACATACCCAGCGTAACGGCACTTGCAACATCAATACAGGACCCGAATCCGCCGGCCAGGACCACCTCGTCGACATCCTGCCAGGTGATTTTCGACTCAGCCAGCAGGATCTCAAGGCCTGTCCTGATGGCAGCTTTTGCCAGCTGGATTTCCTGTATGTCCTGCTGCGAAACAGTAATATCCTGCCCGGTGGCGCTTTTTGCAGCGGAAACTATAATAAACTCGGCAGCAGCGCCGCTGCCGACCACCCTGGGGTCACTCCCCAGCCGTCCTTTTTTATCAAGCAAACCATTGCCGACAAGCCCGGCTACTGCGTCGAGTACTCCGGAGCCGCACAGGCCTGCGGGAGCAGAGCCATCAATGGTCTGAACATTAACCATAGTTTCTGTTATAGTGACCTTGCTGATGGCCCCTTTTGCGGCCAGCATGCCATGTGCGATGTGCCCCCCTTCCAGAGCGGGCCCGGAGGCACATGATGTGCTGGTGAGTGTGCCGCGGTGGGCCAGTACGATTTCCGTGTTTGTGCCGATATCAATACCCAACACCGTTTTGGGTGTTGTATGGATACCGGTTGCCAGAATCATGGCGACATGATCAGAGCCGATAAAACCGCCAACGTTAGGCAGCATATACACAGGTGTATCTGCTGCGATGGCAAGGCCCAGCTCTCCAGCGCAGATGGTGTGCATATCTTTCAGCGCAGGTTCATATGGATATAGGCCGAGTTGTTTTACCGGTAATCCAAGCAGGAGGTGGTGCATGGTGGTGTTGCCGGTTATGGTCATGGCACGGATTTTGTGCCCAAGCGGATGGAAGTGCCTTGTAAGGGTATTAAGCGCCCCAACAACAGCACTGCGCAATTCGGATTTTCCCTCTTCATTGCGGGCATGCAGTATGCGGCTCATAACATCAATGCCGTACGGATACTGGGGATTGAGCATGCTTGCCGAGCGCAGTACAGTGCCGTCATCCAGGGAAACAAGATAGGCTGCAATAGTAGTGGTGCCAAGATCCACCGCCATGCCCAGGGATGCGGCCTGCTGAATCGCTGGGCGGTCGGCAGGGCCGGCAGCATATTGCAGGTGCAGCAACGGCTCTGCCGGGCGGGAAGCAGCCGGCAGTCTTAGCTCATGTTCATCAAGAAGTTCTGTTTGGCATGCCAGGCGAAATCCGCGGGCAAGCTCGTCCGGGCTCAGCAGCTTGCGCTCCTGTCTGGTGGGTGGCCTCAGCGGTCCCCTGGTGATCTGCAGCTTACATTTACCGCAGGTGCCGTTTCCGGCACAGTCTGAGCGTATGGGGATCCCTGCCGGCCGGTTTTTTTTACGGACCGGCAGGGATCGGTCCTGTAAACTATAATGGCTTGTCTGCCGTGCTTGGGTGCTGGGGGCCATAGAGCTCTTCCTTAAAAAATTTTGTACAGGGGGTGATTTTTTGTGGCGGGGCGCACACCGCTAAACCGGCCCGCATAGGCTGTCATCGCATCAGTGGCAGCGCAGGCGGGATATACCCACGGTGCAAAGCGCATGGGGCCGTAAAGAACGAAATCAGCACCAAACTGCTGGGTCATGCCCAGTACTGCCGAAGCAGCGGCCTGGAAAGCTGCAGGACCCTGCTTGCGTTTTTTCTCCCAGACAAACAGTGCATTAGCAGGGGCACAGCCGGCCGGAAACCCGAACTCGTTTTTTACTTCCCGAATAGCCTCAGCGGCCCAGCTCACACTCGGCAGATCAAGCACACCGGTATCGACCATGATGTTTTCAATCCCTGCGCGCTCGGCAACAGGCAGCAACATGTCTTTGAGCAGCTTGATGCGGTCTTTGGGCATAAGCGCACTGGTGCTGAATGCAAGCACTATGGCATGCTTTACACCGCACTGCCTCAGGCAGACGATCTCATCTTCGGTATAATCCTCGGCAATTGAGTTGTACACCAGGCGCTCTATGATGGGTGATCCGGCAAAATACCTGAGGGCTTCCAGGCGGGCCTCCTGGTAGGGTGAATCAACCAGGATCGGAGCATCACTGTGCTCGGCCAGAAATTCAATATAGCGGATGATTGCCTCGGCGGTTTCGCCTATGGGGTCGATAAAACGGGGGTTGCCGGTTGCGGCAGACAGCCGGGCCTCCTGCTCAAGCTGCAGCAGAGCTTTATCTTTATCAAAGATGCCTTTGACCGGGTCGCTGACAATTCTATGTTTGCCGAAGAAAATGCTGCCGATCAGCACGGTGGGGTTTTGTCCGGGCTGTCCGCCGACGGTAACATTTCCGATAGTGTATGTTTTCTGTTCAGTCTCAAACTTAGACATTTGTATGTGCTCCTCATGAAAGGTCTTATATCGTTCAATTAACCTGCATGCGTTCCTTTGTAATAGCCTTGAGAATGCTGTCCAGTTCCCGTTCGGCCTCGCGGGGAAGCGGCACAGGTTCATGCTGTGCAAGGATTTCATCGACCCGCTCGCGTGCTGTGGTGACAATATTGCGGGCACCCTGTTTTTGCCAGGTTTGATAGGTCAGCCGGTTTGATACCCCGGGGAAGAAATGTTCCTGTCTGAACAGTTTGCGCGTATGGGCATGCTTCAAATAACTTCCGCGATCAGGGGCAACCTGGCCGATCACATCAAGGGCCAGGGTCTCTTCGTTTACCGTGATGCCCTCAAGGTAGCGGGCTGCCATGCCGTAGATGTCGTTATCGATTACAAGCTGTTCAAGACACACAGAGGACTCATTGTACACACCCCCGCCGCCGGACATGAGATGTGTGCCGGACAGGGCCATAAGTATGGCCTGCATGCCTTTTTCAAAGCCGAGCTGCTGGTCGCAGATATGGGCATTACTCATGGGAAACAGGGAAAAACTCTGCAGGCCCAGGAAGCGTGCAAGCTGTCCCAGAGCTGCGTGCAGCAGGCCGACCTCAATACTGCCCCAGGCAATATCCCCGACACGCATATCCATAGGCGCAGTTTCGGTTATGCATAAAATGCCGGTACCCGGATAGCTGGTCTGGACCAGCACAACACCGGCCAGGGCCTCGGCAGTCTGCTGGGCCAGAGTGCCGGCCAGGGTTACCGGGCCGGTGCCGCCCAGGGCAATGCCGGAACCGGGTGTCACCGGAAAACCTGCTGCAGCGTACAGCAGCATTGCATCGGTGTCCTGTTTAGGATAGTACAGGGGCGGTGTGCAGCAGCCGCAGCCTATGACCTGGGTTCCCGCTACCTCGGCCATCCGTATAATCCACCTGGGGCTGTCTCCGAAGGCCGGTGCTGTAGTGGGCTTTTCGGTTTGTCTGAAGGTTTCCGCCTTGACCCACTCGACTCCCAGCTCGACAGGTATGTCGCTTATCTCACCCGCGAGGGTCAGAGTAGCATCAATATGTTCCAGGGCATCAATAAGGGTAAGCCTTTGGCGTATGTCCTGAACTGAGGGTTTTTGGGGTGTAGCGCTTTGCGGATCAACCACTGTCGGGGCTGAATGAGAGGCAAAATAGACGTGTGAGCCGTCAAAGGTAAGATTGTATTTGGGGTTACGTGCATGTACGGTGAACTCGGCCGGGCAGGCCTTCAGGGCAGCCTCAACCAGTGCGGGCGAAAACATGGCACGCATACGCCGGTAATCGACCAGGCAGCCTTTTTCCTGCAAGGTGTCAAGCACCTGCCGGTCTTCAAACTGAACACCGGTATGCTGCAGGATCTCAAGGGCGGCATGGTAAATTTTTTCAACCTCATCTCCGGACAAAACCTGCAGGGGATAGCTTACTTTTTTTGCACTCATTGCACTGCTCCCTGGGCCGCACTCAGCAGGCTACAGGCCCGGTCAACGGCCTCGCGGGCATCTCCGCCATATTCATCGGCCTCTATTTCAGATGACCACTGTTCGGTTACGGCACCGCCGCCAACCATCACTTTAACCTCTGAGCGCAGACCGGATTCATGAAGTGTGTCTAGTACCTTTTTTTGCTCAATGGCGCTGGTTGTCAAAAGCGAAGACAGGCCCAGGATGTCCGGCCGGTGCTCCTGTACTGCTTCGATAAACTTTTCGGTGGGTACATCAACACCTAAATCAATGACTGTAAAACCGGCACCTTTGAAAAGGGTAGACACCAACGTTTTGCCGATATCGTGAATGTCACCCTTGACCGTGCCGATAACGAGCTTGCCGCCCGTGGCCTGGATGCTTTGGCCTGACTTTTTCAGCTCCTGTTCAAAGATGTCTGAGGCGGCTTTCATGGCCTCGCTGCTTAGGATAAGATCGGGCAGGAAGATTTCACCATTGCCGAAAGCATCACCTACCTGTTTGATGCCTTTAATCAGTCCCTGGTTAATGGCCTCGTGGATATCGGTTTGCTCGTCAAGGGCCTGCAGTGCCCACTTGCCGGCATTGTCCACATCACCTTCAATCACGGATTGTTCCAGTAACTGTATTGTTTCAGTGCCGTGCATAACTATTCCTCCATAAAAAATCCGACCGGTCGGTCTATAAATATTTAAAAAAAATTAAGCTATTTAAATTATATTAATTTTTTATAGAATCAAGTATATTATTGATATGAAAAGAGTGCTGCTCCACAACATCAAAATCAGCATCTACGCTAAAATAAGTAAAATAAACGCCCATTACCAAAAAATATATGGCGCGGGCGGTTTTATCAGCATCAATGTGCTTAAAACTGCCGCCGGCAATACCTTCTTCTATCAGCCCCTTGAAGGTACCAACAGAGTCCTTATAAAACTCGGTCATGATTGCCCGTATGATCTCATCCCGGGTGCCCTGTGAAAGAAATACCAGGCAGAACCGGTAAAAGTCTTCGTTTTGTTTAAGGATTTGTCCGGCTTTTTCAACCAGGGTCCTGATGCGCAGTTCGGGTGAATCTTCCTTTTTAAGATATGATTTCATCTCTTCAAAATATTTACGCATGCGATAGCGGAACAGGTTTAAGAAAAGTTCTTTTTTAGAACTGAAATAATGATACATTCCACCCTTGCTGATAGTGGCCTTGGCGGCAATACTGTCCATTGTGGTGGCAGCATAGCCTGTTTCGGTAAAGCACTGCAGGGCGGCTTCAAAAATGTCTTCAATGCGTTTTTCTTTGTTAAGCTCTCTTTTTTGCATGTTCATAGTTAAAAAATCCGACTGGTCGGTTTAAATATATATGCTAATATAGATCAATTTACCCTTGTGTCAAGTAAAAAATTAATTACTATCTACTATAATATAGTCTTGACGGAGTGAAATTCTGTAAAAAATATATAGCCTGAGTATTAAAAGAATTTAAGTTTGTGAACAAAAATAAGTAAAGCTATATCAAATAGTTAAAAATTCAGCAGTTAATATCAGTGCCGGCCCCAGACCAGTCTATAATGTTCTTTATTTTTTATTCAGCTACACTCACTATAAAGAAGCATAACCTGGAAAGAAAGACACAAAAAGTTCTTATCTATTAAGCTTTATTTTCAATAGTAATAATTTAACATAAACGTCCTAACGTTTGGCATTGATTATGGACAAAAGTCCTACTTATCAAGGGTTAGAAGCAGATTCATGACCTGTATCGACTTGAATTTCAAAACGTTGGTGTGCCTATGATAAATCAAACAGTTACAGAATCTACACCATGAATTTTGATAACGTTGGGACATTACTGAAAATTTAACTTGAATAAAAGTAAAAAATTTATATATAGTTATTATATACACATCATTTATCATTCTGTAGACCTGGTAGAAAATGGGGGCGCGAAAAAGGAGGCGGCCGGGTTAAAGGAAACCCTACCTGACCGCATTAATCATAGAATTGATAGTTAAAATATAATTAAAATTTCTACAATATTTTGAAGATATAGATGTTTCAATAACAAAACAATATGGGAAGTGATCTATTTTTCTGGTTTTCCAAAATAAAGAAGAATATTTTATTGAGGAGATCTGAGATGAAAAAAGTTTTTATAGCCATGATGATGTGTATGATTGTTTTTAGCTGCACTGAAAAGCAAAACAGCAAACTGACTGAATCTGAAATAGCCAAGGTAAGGACTGACTATGATAAGTTGTCAACAAAAATGATCAATTCTTTAGCCTACATCCAGAAACCGCTCAGGAAATTGACCGATGAACAGAAAGCTTCCGTAGCAGCGCTGTTACTAATCACGCGAGTAGCGACGCAGCAGCAGGTGGTTGCCGGCATTACTAAAATGGAATTATTAAACGAGATGTGGGAAGAGCTACCGGAGCTATGTCCGCCTTTACCTGAAAATACAATGAAGCGATTCGGGGATTGCCGCGATCACGAGCTGGACTATGGGATAGCCATGAGTAGATGTCTTGAAGAGGGTAAAAGTGACGCTGAATGTAAAAAAGAATCATATGGCGACTTAACTGCAGCTGTGATGTGCCGCATGAAAGAAATTGAAGAATTGCCAGGTATAATAGGCAGTATTCCCGGCCGGGGCTGGCCACCAGACCCGATTCCTTGGCCTTATGAGATGGTGCCATAGCAAAGTAGGTCGGCTAGAATGTAATGAAGGCCGACGATCACAAGTAATATTAATATAGGGACACTTCCCCTAATAATGTTGACATGCAGCAGCAGATAGCGTAATAACATAAGGCATGCCGAGAATAGCCCGAGTCGTAGCAGCAAAATATCCTCACCATATTACCCAGCGGGGCAATAACCAGGCGGAGGTCTTCTTTGATGATGAAGACCGGGGTGTCTATTTAACTCTTCTGAAAAGCTATAGTGAAAAGTATAAAGTTTCCATATGGGCATACTGCCTT